>NZ_JAOCGL010000079.1:0-19901 GCF_029842485.1 Stenotrophomonas sp. GD03777 | reverse complement strand
GCCCACGGGCGCAATTACAGTTGATTACAACTCCCGCACAACTGCGGACGGATCGGTCGCCGGCGTATCGCCACGCTAGCGACCCTGCAGCACTCGCCGGATGCGCGCGCTGCTTTCCTCCCATTGTCGAGAGTTTCCATGTCCCAGCTTCGCCGTTCCCCCGCCCTGCTCCACCTGGCCCTGTTGCCGCTGTTCGCCGCCCCGATCGCCCACGCCAAGGATGACCACTGGACCTTCGAGCTCGCCGCCGGCGGTGGCGTGGCGCCGCGCTACAGCGGCAGCGAGGAGTACCGTGCGACGCCTTCGCTGTCCTTCGATGTCACCTCGCCGGGGGGCTGGTTTCTGGGCACCAGTGGCATCGGCTGGGGCACGACCCTCGGCGAGCACACCCGCGTGCGCGCCTATGTCGGTGCCAGCGGTATCCGCAGGGACAAGGATTCGCTGCTCGGCGGTTCGGACTTCCTGCGCGGCATGGGCGATATCGATACCCGTCCCCTGGTCGGTGTCTCGGCTGGATATACGCTGGGCGAGGCCGTGCTGAGCGGCTCCTGGCAGTTCACCCGCAAGGACGAGGACAAGGCTGAGAACGGACTGGCTACCCAGCAGATCCACCTGAACCTGAGCATGCCGCTGTTCGACCTGGCCGGTGGCGTGGTCAGCGGCAGCGTCTCCACCGACTACGGCAACCGTGGCTACATGCAGACCTGGTACGGCGTCAGTCCGGAACAGGCCGCGCGCACCGGCTTTGCCGAGCACAAACCGAAGGCGGGCCTGGTCAGCGCCGGTGTCGGCCTGAAGTGGAGCCACCGCGTGGGCCGTAATGGCAACTGGTACATCTCGGCCGAAGGCACGCGCCTGCTCGGCGATGCCGCCGACAGCCCGATCGTGCAGAAGGCCAACCAGTTCGGCGTGATGAGCGGCTATACGCACCGCTTCTGATGCATGAAGGGCGCCGCGGGGCGCCCTCTTTCGCTGCGATCAGTGGCAGGCTTGTGCGGCGCCGCTGCCGCACAAGCCGACCTCGCGCAGCCAGCCGATCCACTGCACGACGTCGTCCTTCTCCGGCTCGGCGCGGAACGACTTCTGCACGGTGTGGAAGCCCTGCCTGCCCTGCATGCCCTTGATCCAGGTGAACTCCGGTTTGCCGGTGCCGGGGTTCAGCGGGCAACTGAGCATCAGCAGCGCGAATGGCCGTCCGCCCTCCTCGCCTTCGCGGATCCAGTGGCTCTGCGCTGCCGGACAGGCCATGCGCCACCCCGCCTCGATGATGCCGAGGAACTCGCGCGGACTCACATGGCCACTGTTCGGCGCATCATTGACAGTGACCATGTCGGTCCAGTCCTGCACGGTCTGGCCCTGCGGCACGTACTCGGTGATGCGGTTGCCTTGTGCGTCGGTGCTCTGGTGGGCCTGCTGGTAACCCTTCATCGGCGGCAGCTGGACCTGTTCGACGGCTGCAGCGTGTCCAGAAACAGCAGCGAGCGCCAGCGCCATGCAGAGTGAAACCCTTCGGGTAACGTCCATGCGGTTCTCCTCGTCCTTGCGAAAGTGAAACGGGATCATTGTGCCTTGCCAGGGCTTTGGTGGCGCGCCAGCCAGGGCAGGCGCGCCACCGGTTCAAGCCTTGGCGAAGACCAGGCGTCCCCCGTCGTTGCCGACTTCGATGGTGTCACCGTTGACGAAGGCACCGGACAGGATCTGCTGCGCCAGCGGATTCTCCAGCTGCGACTGGATCGCGCGCTTCAGCGGGCGCGCGCCATACACCGGGTCGAAGCCGACGTTGCCGAGCAGATCGAATGCCGCATCGGAGACCGCCAGCTTCAAACCGCGCTCGGCCAGGCGCTTCTCCAGCCCGCGCATCTGGATGCGTGCGATCTGCTTGATCTGCTGCTTGTCCAGCGGGTGGAACACGACGATGTCATCCAGGCGGTTGATGAACTCCGGACGGAAGTGCGCCTGCACCACGCCCATCACTGCTGCCTTCATCTGCGTGTAGGCCTCCGGGCTGTCGTCGCTGCTCATGTCCTGGATCTGATGCGAGCCCAGGTTCGAGGTCATCACGATGACGGTGTTGCGGAAGTCCACAGTGCGGCCCTGGCCGTCGGTCAGGCGGCCATCGTCCAGCACCTGCAGCAGGATGTTGAACACATCCGGATGCGCCTTCTCCACCTCATCGAGCAGGATCAGCGAATACGGGCGACGACGCACGGCCTCGGTCAGGTAACCGCCTTCCTCGTAGCCGACGTAGCCCGGGGGCGCACCGATCAGGCGGGCGACGCTGTGCTTTTCCATGAACTCGCTCATGTCGATGCGGATCATCGCGTCGGCACTGTCGAACAGGAACTCGGCCAGCGACTTGCACAGCTCGGTCTTGCCGACGCCGGTCGGGCCGAGGAACAGGAACGAGCCGGCCGGACGATTCGGATCGGACAGGCCGGCACGCGAGCGGCGTACCGCATCGGAGACGACCTTGATCGCCTCTTCCTGGCCGACCACACGGTTGTGCAGCACTTCTTCCATGCGCAGCAGCTTGTCGCGCTCGCCTTCGAGCATCTTGTTGACCGGGATGCCGGTCCAGCGCGAAACGACCTCGGCGATCTCCTCATCGGTCACGCGGTCCTGTACCAGCTTGAAGTCCTTGTGCTCGGCTTCCTGCGCGGCGGCCAGCTGCTTTTCCAGTTGCGGCAACAGGCCGTACTGGATTTCGCTCATCTTGGCGAAATCCTGGCGGCGCTGCGCAGCTTCCAGCTCCAGCTTGGCCTGCTCGACCTGTTCCTTGATCTTGGTGGCGCCCTGCAGCGCCGCCTTCTCCGACTTCCAGATTTCATTGAGGTCGGAGAACTCGCGCTCCAGCCCGTCGATATCGTTCTCCAGGTCGGCCAGGCGCTGCCGCGAGGCTTCGTCCTTTTCCTTCTTCAGCATCTCGCGCTGGATCTTCAGCTGGATTACCCGGCGTTCCAGGCGATCCAGCTCCTCCGGCTTGGAATCGATCTCCATGCGCAGTCGCGAGGCGGCTTCGTCCATCAGGTCGATGGCCTTGTCCGGCAGCTGGCGGTCGGTGATGTAGCGGTTGGACAGCGTGGCGGCAGCCACGATGGCCGGGTCGGTGATTTCCACACCGTGGTGCACGGCGTACTTTTCCTTCAGCCCGCGCAGGATCGCGATGGTGTCCTCCACCGTGGGTTCGCCGACGAACACCTTCTGGAAGCGGCGCTCCAGCGCGGCGTCCTTCTCGATGTATTTGCGGTACTCATCCAGCGTGGTCGCGCCGATGCAGTGCAGCTCGCCACGCGCCAGGGCGGGCTTCAGCATGTTGCCGGCATCCATCGCGCCATCAGCCTTGCCGGCGCCGACCATGGTGTGCAGCTCGTCGATGAACAGGATGATCTGTCCTTCGTTCTTGGCCAGGTCGTTGAGCACGCCCTTCAGGCGCTCCT
Organism: Stenotrophomonas sp. GD03777; assembly: GCF_029842485.1. Lineage (NCBI taxonomy): Bacteria > Pseudomonadati > Pseudomonadota > Gammaproteobacteria > Lysobacterales > Lysobacteraceae > Stenotrophomonas > Stenotrophomonas sp. GD03777. The sequence goes on along the minus strand of NZ_JAOCGL010000079.1, from coordinate 16,464 downwards.
CGAATTCACCGCGGAACTTGGCGCCGGCGATCAGCGCGCCCATGTCCAGCGACAGCACACGCTTGCCGCGCAGGCCTTCGGGCACTTCGTCATTGATGATGCGCTGGGCGAGCCCTTCCACGATCGCGGTCTTGCCCACGCCGGGCTCGCCGATGAGCACCGGGTTGTTCTTGGTCCGGCGCTGCAGCACCTGGATGGTGCGGCGGATTTCCTCGTCACGGCCGATCACCGGGTCGAGCTTGCCGCTCTCGGCGCGCGCGGTCAGGTCGATGGTGTACTTCTCCAGCGCCTGCCGCTGCTCCTCGGCGTTCTCCGACTGCACGTTCTCGCCGCCGCGCAGCTTGTCGATAGCCGCCTGCAGGCGGGTCTTGTCGGCACCGGCGGCGCGCAGCGCCATGCCCAGCGTGCCGCCGTCTTCCAGCGCCGCGAGCACGAACCACTCGCTGGCAATGAAGGCATCGCCGTGCTGCTGGGCCAGCTTGTCGGTCTGGTTCAGCAGGCGCCCCAGGTCATTGCCCATCGAGACGTTGCCGGCCTGGCCGGACACCTTCGGCAGTGCATCCAGCGCCTCGGTCAGGCGCTCGCGCAGCACCGGCACGTTCACCCCGGCCTGGGTCAGCAGCGGGCGCGTGCTGCCGCCCTGCTGGTCAAGCAGCGCGCTGAACAGGTGAACCGGTTCGATGATGCTGTTGTCGCGGCCCACGGCCAGCGACTGTGCGTCTGCCAGCGCCTGCTGGAAACGCGAGGTGAGCTTGTCCATCCGCATTGCGAATCCTCATCGGTCATCAGGGCCGGCCCGCGCCGGCGATGCTGGGAAGATGCGGTTGCCCCACCCCGTTTCAAGGGTGGCTGCGACTGCACCCCGAGGCCAGTCAGCCTGCGGCCAGCATGCCGGAACGGGTGTGGTCGGCGCGTTGATCCCGATCAGTTCGGCGCGGTGAGCGGACTCAGCCGGTGATCGCGCTGCGGATCGCCCGCAGCTGCTGCTTGACCGCCCGCGCCTGCGCGTCGTCCATGCGCAACAGCGCCTTCTGGCCTATCGAGCGCGACTGCAGGGTGGAATCGACGAAGCGGTAGCGACCGCGCTCATCACGCTGCACCAATGGCGCCTGCACCAGTTCCGGGGTCTCCAGCAGATGGTCGATCACCGCCACCAGACGGTCGTTGAAGTAGCCCTCGGGCCGGCCCAGGTCGACGTAGGCCTGCTGGATCAACGGATAGAAGCGCTTGTACGCCGTAGCCGTTGCCGCTGGATCCAGCGCAGTGAAGGCCTGCACATAGGGCGCGTAACGCGCCGAGTTGCTTGCCGCGATGCGTTCCCCGCCCTCGCCAGGCTCGACCTGCAGGTTGCCCGGCAGCGGCCGTGCGGCCAGCGCCGTCGGCGGCACGCTTGGTTTGTCCAGGTTGTCGACCTGGGTGACCAGGCGCTGGATCAGGTGATCGCGCAGCAGCAGGGTCATCGGACCCTCGCCCTGGAACAGCTGGCTCAATGCGCCCCAGGCAGCCGCATCACTGTCGGCCAACTTGGGCAGCGCCGGGTCAGCGGCGGCCTCGGTGTCCAGCGGATGCCTGATCGGCGGCGGTGCTGGCGCGGGGTCCGCGGCCGCCTGCGGTTGCGGCGGTGCGCTGGTGCTGGCGGGGGTTGAGTGCACCGGCACCGAAGCACCGTCTGCCAGGTGCCTCAGCTGATCGCGGAACAACCAACCGCCCGCGCCGCCGATCACCACCACACCCAGCACCCAGGGCCATACCGCCTTTCCACTCTGCATGATGCAGCACCTCGTTTCACACGCATGGAGAAGGTGTGACCCCACCGGTTCCAGCCGGTTCCCTGCCTGTTCCGCTGCCGTTCGGCTTCGGCCCACGCCAAAGCCGCGCTCACGCCTGCTTTGCGTGCCGCGCGCGAGGCTGTGGGCCTTGTCCTGCGGAGACACTGCCATGCAGTATGCGCTGTACTACTGGACCGGTATCCAGGGCCGTGGCGAGTTCGTGCGCCTGGCGCTGGAAGATGCCGGCGCCGACTACATCGACATGGCGCGGGTGCACGGTGATGCGGTGATGCAACCGTTTCTCGACGGCAGCAGTGACGGGGCACAGCCCTTCGCGCCGCCGTTCCTGAAGGCCGGTCGCCAGGTCATTGCGCAGGTCGCCGCCATCCTGGACTTCCTCGGCCCGACGCTGGATCTGGTGCCGCAGGCCGCATCGCGGCGGATGCAGGCGTTGCAACTGCAGTTGACCATCGCTGACCTGGTGGCCGAGGTGCATGACACTCACCATCCGATCGCCGCATCAAAATACTACGAAGAGCAGAAGACCGAGGCCAAGGCACGTGCCGCGTCGCTGCGCAGCGAGCGCCTGCCGAAGTTCCTGGGCTACTTCGAACGGGTGCTCGCCGCCAACGGTGGCCGCCATGCACTGCGCGAGCATTCGTATGTGGACCTGTCGCTGTTCCAGCTGCTGAGTGGTCTGGACTACATGTTCCCGCGCCGCATGCAGGCACTGGCGCCCGCCGTGCCCCTGCTGCGCGCGCTGCAGGAGCGGGTGGCGAAGCGGCCGAACATCGCCGCCTACCTGGGCTCGGAACGGCGGCTGGCATTCAACACGAATGGCATCTTCCGCCATTACCCGGAGCTGGACGCCGAGCGGTAGTGCCGGCCGCTGGCCGGCAGAGCGCGCTGTAAGCATTCGCCGCCTGCAACACGCCCCTGTAGAGCCGAGCCATGCTCGGCTCAGAGCAGCCGAGCGCAGGCTCGCCTCTACAAGGCGGCAGAAGCAGAAGGGCCGGCAATGCGCCGGCCCTTGGATACCCATGAGCATGCCGGCCAACGGCCGGCACTACCGTGGGATCAGCTGTTCCCACCCAGCGGCTTCACCGGCTGCTTCTGCAGCGACAGCAAGCCCAGCAGCACCGCCAGGGCCACGTAGGCACCGGCAAACTGCAAACTGATGATGCGCGCCAATCCTTCCAGCTCCCACGGCAGGTAGATGCCGCCGCGCGGATCCACCGAGTGGATCAGCCCGAACAGGGTCAGCACCGCCGCCACCAGCAGGAAGCCGCAGGCACGGCGCAGGCAGCCATCGACCATCGCCGCCACCGCCGAAATCCACAGCATCGAGGTGATGATGAAGCCGTTGCCGAGGGTGAAGATCACCGCCAGCTCCGGCAGGCCGTGGCCGTCGAGCTTGGTCAGCAGCTGGGGCAGCTGACCCGGTGTGATCCAGCCGGGTGCCTTGATCGCCAGCAGGTAGGCCACCGACGGCAGGAAACCGAACACCATCGCGCCGGTATGGTGGCGCGGCGTGGCCTGGAAGGCCTGGGTGGTGATGTCGATGGCCACGTACACGATGATCGGTGCCAGCACCGCCAGCGGCAGCCACTGCACCAGCCCGGAGATGATGCCAAGCATGCCGCCGATGCCGACGAACAGGCCAGTCAGCAGCGTATAGCCGCTGCGCGCGCCCATGTGCTTGTACGCAGGCTGGCCGATGTACGGCGTGGTCTGCGCCACGCCGCCACAGACGCCTGCCACCAGCGTAGCCACCGCTTCCACCAGCAGGATGTCGCGGGTGCGGTAGTCATCGCCGGCCGCACGCGCGCTTTCAGAAACATTGATGCCGCCGACCACCATCAGCAGGCCGAACGGCAGCAGCAGCGGCAGGTAGGTCATCGCGGTGGGCAGGCCGTCGAGGAAGCCCAGTGTCGGCAGCGGCAGCACCACCTGCGGCGGCACCCACTCCGGTACATGGAAGCCGGGGGCGCCCAGCCCGGCCAGGCCCAGGCCGTAGTACAGCGCGGTGCCGAACACGAAGGCCAGCAGCACGCCCGGGCCTCGCACCGGCAGCTTGCCCTTGGCGATCAGCACATACAGCAGCAGGCCCAGCGTGGTGAAGCCGACCAGCGGCGAGCGCAGCGTCTCCAGCAGCGGCAACAGGCCCATCAGCACCAGCGCGATGCCGGCGATGGAACCCAGCAGCGCGGCACGCGGCAGCGCACGGGTGACTGCTTCACCGAAGAACGACAGCACGAACTTGAGCACGCCCATGATGACCAGCGCCGCCATGCCCAGCTGCCAGGTGGCGATGCCCGCCGCGTGCGGGTCCATGCCCTGCTGCTTGAACGCGATGAAGGCCGGGCCAAGCACCAGCAGGGCCATGCCGATGCTGGTGGGGGCATCCAGGCCGAGCGGCATGGCGGTGACGTCGTCACGGCCGCTGCGCGCGGCCAGCCGGCGTGCCATCAGGGTGTACAGCAGGTTGCCTATCAGCACGCCGAAGGCCGTGCCTGGGAACATGCGGCCGAACACCACGTCGGCGGGGAACTGGAAGATCCCGACCAGGGCCATGGCGATGAAGCCGAGGATGGAAAGGTTGTCGACGACCAGGCCGAAGAAGCCGTTGAAGTCGCCGGCGACGAACCAGCGACGCGGTGCGGCGGAAGCGGGAGCGGACATGGAAGGGGCGGTGGGGGTGGGGACCGCCGATGGTAGGCCCAGCGGCGCCTGGGCGCCAATTCCGTCGTGGAATGATGGGTTCCAGCCAACGGCGGGGCCCCTCGTGGCTGGGCGCGGGTAGAGCCGACTGTTAGTCGACTGGCATTGCCAGTTGGGCCGGTCGGGATGGGCTGCGCAGGACACGCCGTAAACCCATCCCTGGGGGCTCGATGGCGCCATCCATGGCGCCAACGGTCCTGCGCAGCCCATCCCGACCGGCCCCTGACAATTTCCTGCGCGTGCCAGCCACGGAAGAGAATCAAAAGATCAAAAGCAAAGGCAGGCTCTCGTTGTAGCGCCGAGCGCATGCTCGGCTGCTGTACGCGAAGCTTCTGAGCCGAGCACGGTTCGGCTCCACAAGAACAATTCGATCATTTCCACGCTATCCACGCATGGCGTGGATCTACCGGCAGATCGCGATGATCTGTCTAAGCCGGGGTGGGTCCGGTTGCGGGGGCGTGAGCCGCATGGATGCGGCGACCGAGCTTACATGGGTGAGGGCGCTTTGCTTGCGAAGCATTGCTTCGCAAGCGCCCGAACGCACAGCCGCCAGCGGCTGGGCCGGGCCCCGGAGGGGGACTTGCAGCGCCCCCCGCAACCGGACCCACCCCGCCATCCCACGGATACCCAGCTGTTGCTGTTGCTGTTGCTGTTGCTGTTGCTTCGACCTTCACCTCCGCAGGTGCAGGGCCCAGCCCTGCATCGACCACCCCCTACTTCTTCAGGAAGTTGTCCACCAGCAGATGCTTCACGTCGTCGAAGCGGCCGTTCAATACCGCCTTGGCCGCATACAGCGCCGTGCCGGCGACCTGCTTGGCCTCGATCTGTGGTGGCATCACCAGCTCGGCGCGGCTGGTGTGCACATCCAGCAATGCCGGGCCGCGCTGCGCCAGGAAATCCTGCACCGCTTCCTCCAGATCCTCGCTGCGGGTGACCGTGCGGCCATGGAAGCCGATCACTTCGGCCAGGCGGCCGAAGTCCGGGTTCTTCAGGTCGGTGTAGTTATCCAGAAGGCCTTCCACCTTCTGCTCCAGCTCGACGAAGTTCAGCGAGCCGTTGTTGAACACCACCACCTTGATCGGCAGATTCTCCTGTACCGCGGTCAACAGGTCGCCCAGCAGCATTGCCAGCCCACCATCGCCGGACAGTGAAATCACCTGCCGGCCGGGGAAGGCCTTCTGCAGTCCCAGCGCCTGCGGCATCGCGTTGGCCATCGTGCCGTGCAGCAGGCTGGTCAGCGTGCGGCGGCGGCCGTTCACGCGGATATGGCGCAGCACCCACACCATCGGCGAGCCGCCGTCGGCGGTGAACAGTGCATCCTCGGTGGCGTGCTTCGAGAGCAGCGCGGTCAGGTGCTGCGGATGGATCAATTCGCCTTCGCCCGGCTGCTCTTCCTGTTCGCGCTTCTTCAGCGCCTTGTCGCGATGCTCGATGCACTCGTCCAGGAAACTGCCGTCCTCGCGCGGCGGCAGCATCGGCAGCAATGCATCCAGCGTCGGTGCGATATCGCCGACCACGCCGAGGTTCACCGGGTGGCGGCGGCCAAGGTGGCTGCCATCGCGGTCGACCTGAATGATGGTGGCCTTGTCCGGGTAGAACTGGCCCCAGGCGAAGTCGGCGCCGAGCAGCAGCAGCGTGTCGCACTCCATCAGCGTGTGGAAGCCGGACTCGATGCCGAAGATGCCGGTCATGCCCATGTTGTACGGGTTGTCCGGCTCGACGAAATCCTTCGCGCGCGAGGTATGCGCGATCGGGGCCTGCAAGCGCCGGGCCAGCTCCAGCAGCTGCGCGTGCGCGCCCTGGCAACCGGCACCGGCGTAGATGCCGATGCGCTTGCCCTGCCCCAGCAACTCGGCAATGCGCTGCAGTTCGGCGTCGGACGGGCGCAGCACCGGCTGGGTGTAATGCACCGAGAACGGCACATCATGCTTCACCTCAGCCTGGCTGATATCGGCCGGCAGGATCACCACCGCCACGCCACGGCGGCTGATCGCGGCCTGGCAGGCCAGGGCCACCACGCGTCGCGCCTGCTCCGGGCTGTGCACCTGCTCGCAGAACACCGTGCAGCTGCCATAGACCGCCTTGAAATCCACTTCCTGCGGGAATTCCATGCCCAGCTCGCTGGTCACCACCTGGCTGGCGATCAGCACCATCGGCGCACGGTTGCGGTTGCTCTCGAACACGCCGTTGATGAAGTGCAGGCCACCGGGACCACAGGAACCCGCGCAGGCGGTCAACTCGCCGCTCACCAGCGAATCGGCGCCGGCAGCGAACGCTGCCACTTCTTCATGGCGCACGTGCACCCAGGCGATCTCGCTGCCATGCATCGCATCGGTCACATGGTTGAGCGTATCGCCCACGATGCCGTAGCAACGGCGGACACCGGCCTGCTGCAGGGCGTCCACCACGATTTCGGCTACGCGCTTGCTCATCGGATACATCCTCGAACGGGGGAACGTCCGAGGCTAGACCCGATGAAGTGATGCCTCCGCAAAAAAAGGGGACGGAGGGAATTAAGTCGCTTGTGCCACAAACGACTTAATTCCCTCCGTCCCCTTTTAGTCGTTGACGTTGATCCAGCCCAGCACGTCGCCGTGATTCGGGCTGCGATAGCGCAGCTTCACCCAGCCGTTCTGTTCATCCTGCAATTCCACGCGATCGCCCTGCACCAGGTAACGCTTGGTGCTGGACGCACCAGGCCGGTCGAACAGGAACAGCCGCGCGGGTACCACGGTGGCCTGCTGGCCGCGCAACGGTCCATCCGGCGGTGCGCCCAGGCCATCGGCAATGGCACTTTCCAGCACACGGCCGGCGGGATCATAGGTGCGCCAGACGGCCAGCGGACCCTGCTCGTCGGTCTGCTCCCACTGCAGCGCGGCGTTCAATGTGTCGCCCAGCATCAACACGCGCTCGGCGCGGTACAGGTAGAGCTTCGCACCCGCGAACCGGTACTGGTCGGCGTACCACATCGGCCCGCTGCGGCAACTGCTGGTGAGGGTGCGGGTGGCAACGTCCACGCTCAGACCCATCAGATCACCGCAGCTGTCCTTGCCGTGGGTGTCGGCCTGCAGCACGCGATACGAAGCACTGGACGGATCGAACCGATACACCGTCACCGCTTCATTGACCATGCCCACCGAGGCGCGTGCGACCAGTTCCGGGTAGCCATCGAAATCGACGTCCTCCAGACCCCAGCGCGAATTGCCGTCGGCATCCGCCGCGCCCGCCAGCGTCTGGCGCTTTCCCGACGGCGACAGCTGCACGGCGATGCTGCCATCCTGCTGGGGATCGGCGTGCGCCTGCACGTGCGCGGCCACCTGGAACCGCAGTGTTTCGATGTCGTCGCCACTGGCCTGCGCCGACGGTGCCAGCGTGCCGGCCAACACCAGGCCCAGCAGGCATTCCCTGTGTTTCATCATCGGTCCTTGTGGCACCGCGGTGGCGCCTTCAGCTCAGAACGATACCTCGACCGGCTGCCGCGACCACAGCACCGACTGATGCCTGGTCTGCTGCTTCCACGCCAGGCGGATCGCTTCGATATCGGCGCGGCGCTGCGGGGTGTCCTCATGCAGCACCACCAGCACCTTGGTGCGCAGGCGGTTGGGCGCGGCATCGCCGCGGAACAGCCACTGGCCATAGGCATCGAACACGGTCAGGCCATCCGGGAAGCGCGGGGTCACTTCCTTGTCCAGGAAGGTGCGCCACTGCGCGTCGCTGATGGTGTCGGCCTGCGGGCGGTTGCCGGCGCCCTGCTCCTCGCCCACGCCGAAGTACAGCTCGCTGCGCACCCAGCCGTGCGCGGAAGACGGGCGCGCGGCGTCGCCCTTCAGTTCGGCGGTAGTGGCCGTGGCATAGGCGCTGGGCGCCTGCGATGAGAGGCTGGCGCAGCCGCTGGTGGCCAACAGCACGGCGAAGACGAGGCCAAGGTGTTTCATCGGTACAGCTCCGGGGAAGGGGGACAAGGCGAGCCGGCAGCGTACAGCGCCACCGGCCCGGCGTGCTGATGCCAACCGGGCATCAGCTCATGCCGGACCGGCAGGGGCTTGCATCCGCACCGGTCATCACGCGAAGATAATATATCGCTTCATCCGGATGGATGTAAGTGAAACTATCTCCCCTTCCCCCGTCGTCGTTGTTGCTGGAGCCCCCATGTCCGCCCGCCTGCCCGCGTCGCCGCTCGGCCTCGCCATCGCCCTCGCGCTTTCCTCCGCGGCCGCCCCGGCCCTGGCCCAGGACGCCACCAACCTGGATACGGTGATCGTTACCGGCACCCGTGCCGCCGACCGCACCGTGCTCGAATCCACCTCGCCGGTGGATGTGCTCACCGCCGAGGACATCCGCAAGGCGGGCGTGGTCAACGGTGAGCTGGGCAGCGCGCTGCAGGCGCTGCTGCCGTCGTTCAACTTCCCGCGCCAGTCCAACTCCGGTGGCGCCGACCATGTGCGCGCTGCGCAGTTGCGTGGCCTGTCGCCGGACCAGGTGCTGGTGCTGGTCAACGGCAAGCGCCGCCACCACACCGCGCTGGTCAACACCGACAGCAAGATCGGCAAGGGCACCACCCCGGTCGATTTCAATTCGATTCCGGTCAGCGCGATCAAGCGCATTGAAGTGCTGCGCGATGGCGCCGGGGCGCTGTACGGCTCGGACGCCGTGGCCGGCGTGATCAACGTGATCCTCGACAACGGCGGTGACGGCGGCGAGATCGAGGCGAGCTACGGTGCCAACCACACCGACCTCAAGCCGATCGGCCGCACCCTCACCGATGGCCAGACCGGCAACCTCAGCGCCAAGGTCGGCACCTCGCTGGGCGAAGACGGCGGCTTCCTGCGCGTCGGCCTGGAATACAAGCACCGCAACGGTACCAACCGCGCCGGCTTCGACCAGATTCCGCCGTGGGACCAGACTCCGGACAACCTGGTGCTGCAGGGCAAGCGCAACTATGTGCTGGGCGATGGCAAGAGCAAGGACATCAACCTGTGGCTGAACACCGAGATCCCGGTGGGCCAGACCTCGACGTTCTATGCGTTCGGTACCTTCAACCAGCGGGATACCGAAGGCGCGAACTACTTCCGCTATCCCGATGGCGATGCCAACTGGAAGCAGGTCTATCCGAACGGCTACCGACCGATCTCCGAAGGCGAGAACCGCGACGTACAGGCCGTGGCCGGCGTGCGCGGCCAGTGGGGCGAGTGGAGCTACGACGGCAGCCTGGATTATGGCCAGAACGACTTCACCTACCGCCTGCGCGATTCGCTCAACGCCTCGCTGGGCCCGACCAGCCCGACCCGCTTCAAGACCGCCGATTACCAGTACGCACAGACGGTGGGCAATCTCGATCTGAGCCGCGTGTTCACCCAGAGCGACAGCATCAGCCACACGCTGGGCCTGGGCGTGGAAGCACGCCATGAGCGCTACCAGACCCGCCCCGGCGACCCGGCCAGCTATGCGGCCGGCCCGTACACCGACCGCCCGACCGGTTCACAGGCCGGTGGTGGCCTGACCCCGCAGGATGCAGCCACCCTGTCGCGTGATGTGGCCAGCGCCTATGCCAGCCTGTCCAGCCAGTTCGGCGAAAAGTTCTCCACCGATCTGGCCGCGCGCTACGAGCACAACGACGATTTCGGCGGTGAACTGACCGGCAAGCTCGGCCTGCGCTACGAATTCACCCCGGCGTTCGCGTTGCGTGGCGCCATCTCCAACAACTTCCGTGCGCCGTCGCTGGCACAGATCGGCTACGAGTCCACCTCCACCGGCTACAACGCAGGTGGCCAGCTGGTGCAGGGCCGCCTGCTGTCAGTCAACAATCCGATCGCACGCGGCCTGGGGGCGCAGAACCTGAAACCAGAGAAATCGCTGAACACCTCGCTCGGTTTCACCAGCCGCATCGGCGAGCATTTCGACCTTTCGCTGGACTTCTTCCAGATCGACATCGATGACCGCATTGCACTGTCGGAGAGCATCACCGGTGATGCACTGACCGACTACGTGGCCGCCAACTACGGCGTCAGCGGCCTGCAGAGCGCCAGCTTCTTCGTCAACGCCGCCGACACCCGCACCCGTGGCGCCGAGCTGGTGAGCAACTGGCGCCAGTCGCTGGGCGATGGCCAGCTGCTGCTGACCGGCACCTATGCGTATACCAAGACCACGCTGAAGAACGTGCTGGCCACCCCGGCCCAGCTGCGCGCGCTGAATCCGGACTACGTGCTGTTCGGCATCGAAGAGACCAACACGCTGACCGACGCCACGCCGCGCACGCGTGGTAGTTTCTCGGCCGCATGGAGCAACGACCACTGGTCGCTGAGCACCCGCGTGAACCGCTATGGCAGCGCCACCCGCGTGTTCAACTTCGGTGACGGCTACATCCCGCGCCAGACCTACCAGGCCGAGTGGCAGCTGGATGCGGAAGTCGAATACCGCATCACCCCGCAGTGGAGCGTGGCTCTCGGCGGGCAGAACCTGACCGACAACTATCCGGATCGATCCAACAGCGATATTCACTACTTCGGCAACCTGCCGTACGACGTGCTGTCGCCGATCGGCAGCAACGGTGCGTACTACTACGGCCGCGTCCGCTATACGTTCTGATTCACCAGCCCGGTAGTGCCGGCCGCTGGCCGGCAACCGCAGGGTGCATCCAAGGACTGACACGTTGCCGGCCAGCGGCCGGCACTACCCCGATCCGTAGCCTGCCCTCGACCCCACGTACACGCCCACGCTGGCAAGCTGGGCGTCATGGCTGAACCGCTCCCCCTGCGTCCGCCGCCGCCATTGCTGGATGACGCCTGCGCGTTGTTCCTTGATGTCGACGGCACCCTGATTGAATTCGCTGCACGCCCGGATGCCGTGCAGCTGCTGCCGGATGTGCGCGAAGCCATCGGCCGCATCAGCGACCGCCTGGAAGGTGCCGTGGCACTGGTCAGTGGTCGCCCGCTCGAACAGCTGGATCAACTGTTCGCTCCGCTGCAACTGCCTGCTGCGGGCCTGCATGGCCATGAACTGCGTGGGCAGGATGGTCGCGTACTGCGCGACCAACACGATGACGACACCGCCGAATGGCTGCACGCACTGCACCAGCAGGCGATGCGCTTCGCCCACGGCCATCCCGGCGTGCTGGTGGAAGACAAGGGTGTCGGCCTGGCCCTGCACTGGCGCGGCGCGCCGCATGCAGCCAGGGACGTCCGCGCCTTCGCCGACCGCCACGTGCGGGGCCGTGCCAGCTACCGCCTGCAACCCGGCGACCATGTAGTCGAATTCGTGCCCGTCGGCACCGACAAGGGCCGTGCGGTGCTTCGGATGATGCAGTACCTGCCCTTCCGCGGTCGCCTGCCGGTGTTCCTCGGCGATGACCTGACCGATGAGTTCGGTTTCGATGCCGCCAACGGCCAGCATGGCTGGAGCGTGCTGGTGGGCGAACGTGAACCCAGCGCGGCGGTGTTCGCGCTGCCCGACATACGCAGCGTGCACGCCTGGCTGCGTGAGAATGCCTATTGACCCGGCCAACCCCCACGGCCGCAACCGAGATGTACCGCGTGATGACCCAACCCGATCTTGATCTGGGCGTGGTCGGCAACGGCAGCTTCGGCGCCCTGGTCGACAAACGTGCCCGCGTTGTCTGGAGCTGCCTGCCCACCTTCGACGGCGACCCTACCTTCTGTGCGCTGCTCGGCCCCAACCAGCAGACCGGTGGCGACTTCGCCATCGAGCTGGAAGACTTCGCCAGCAGCGAGCAGGAATACCTGACCAACACGGCGATCCTGCGCACCGTGCTGCGCGACGCGCACGGCGGCGAACTGGAAATCCTCGACTTCGCCCCACGCTGGCGCCAGAACGACCGTTTCTACCGCCCGGTCAGCCTGATCCGCCAGGTGCGTCCGCTGGCTGGCAGCCCGCGCATCACCGTACGCGCACGCCCGCTGGCGGACTGGGGCGCGCGCGTTCCGGAATCCACCTGGGGCAGCAACCATGTGCGCTGGGTGCTGCCCGAACACGTGCTGCGGCTGACCACCGACGTGCCGGTGCGCTTCGTGCGCGATGGCCTGCCGTTCGGGCTCAACCATCCCATCCACCTGATCCTGGGCGTGGATGAATCGCTCAACCGTTCGATCAGCGGCTATGTGCAGGAGGCCTTCCAGCGTACCCGCGATTACTGGCGCGAATGGGTGCGTTACCTGTCCATTCCGCTGGAATGGCAGGACGCGGTGATCCGCAGTGCGATCACGCTGAAGCTGTGCCAGTACGAGGACAGCGGCGCGATCATCGCGGCCATGACCACCTCCATTCCTGAAGCCCCCGGCAGCGTGCGCAACTGGGACTACCGCTACTGCTGGCTGCGTGATGCGGCGTTCGTGGTGCGGGCGCTGAACCGCCTCGGCGCCACGCGCACGATGGAACAGTTCCTCGGCTACATCTTCAACCTGGCCACCACCGACGGCACGCTGCAGCCGCTGTACGGCATCGGCTTCGAAGCCAAGCTGGACGAAGATGAGGTCCCCAGCCTGTCCGGCTACCGCGGCATGGGCCCGGTACGACGCGGCAATCTGGCCTGGGTGCAGCGCCAGCACGATGTCTACGGCAGCGTCGTGCTGGCGTCCACGCAGCTGTTCTTCGACCGGCGCCTGCAGGACCCGGGTGATGCGCACACCTTCGCCCGCCTCGAACCCCTCGGCGAGCAGGCCTTCGCCCTGCACGACGTACCCGATGCCGGCCTGTGGGAGTTCCGCGGCCGCACCGAGGTACACACCTACACCAGCGCGATGTGCTGGGCCGCCTGCGACCGCCTGTGCAAGATCGCCGTGCGGCTGAAGCGCGATGACCGCGCCCACTACTGGCGCACACGTGCCGACACCATCCACGCGCGCATCATGGCCGAATCGTGGAGCGAAGAGCTGGGCCACTTCACCGATACCTTCGGTGGCCATCGCCTGGACGCCTCGCTGCTGCTGCTGGCCGACATCGGCTTCATCGACGCGATGGACGCCCGCTTCATCGCCACCGTCGAAGCCATCGGCCGTGACCTCAAGCACGGCAATTCGCTGTACCGCTATGTCGCTCCGGATGACTTCGGTGAGCCGGAAACCAGCTTCACCATCTGCACGTTCTGGTACATCGACGCACTTGCCGCCATCGGGCGCCTGGACGAGGCGCGCGAGATGTTCGAGCTGCTGCTGAAGCAGCGCAATCACCTGGGCCTGCTGTCGGAGGATCTGGCCTTCGACACCGGCGAGGCCTGGGGTAACTTCCCGCAGACCTATTCGCATGTCGGCCTGATCACCGCCGCGATGCGCCTGTCGCGGTCCTGGCAGGAGGCATCGTGAGTCGTCTGGTCGTGGTATCAAATCGTGTGGCCGTGCCCGGCGAGAACCGCGCAGGTGGCCTGGCGGTCGGCCTGCTGGCCGCCCTGAAGGAGCGCGGCGGGCTGTGGTTCGGCTGGAGCGGCAAGACCGTGAAGGAAGGCAGCGGCACGCTGCACCGGCAGAAGGACGGTGACATCGACTACGTCACCATGGACCTGAGCAAGCGCGAGGTCGATGGCTACTACAATGGTTTCGCCAACCGCACGCTGTGGCCATTGCTGCACTTCCGGCTGGACCTGGTCGACTACGACCGCGGCACCCGCGAGACCTACCACAAGGTCAATGCGCTGTTCGCCGACAAGCTCGCGCCATTGCTGCGCGAGGACGACATCGTCTGGATCCACGACTACCACCTGATCCCGCTCGGCGCACTGCTGCGCGAGCGCGGCATCGGCTGCCGCATCGGCTTCTTCCTGCACATTCCGATGCCGTCGGCCGACCTGCTGCAGGCCATGCCCGACCACCTGCGGTTGTTCTCCGCGCTGTACGCCTACGACCTGGTCGGCTTCCAGACCCAGCGCGATGCCGATCGCTTCCAGACGTACCTGCGCCTGTTCGGTGGTGGCCGCGTGCTCGACAACGGTGAGCTGGAAGCACCCGGTGGGCGCCGATTCCGCGCGGCGGCTTTCCCGATCGGCATCGACACCGACCTGATCGCACGCCAGGCCGGCACCGCCGCCACCAAGGCCGCAGTGAAGAACCTGCGCAGCAGCCTGCGGGACCGCCAGCTGGCGATCGGCGTGGATCGCCTGGATTACTCCAAGGGCCTGCCCGAACGCTTCCTCGGCTTCGAACGCTACCTGCAGCGTCACCCCGACCAGCGCGGCTCGCTCACCTACCTGCAGATTGCGCCGGTCTCGCGCGGCGATGTCACCGAGTACCGGCAGCTGCGCAGCCAACTGGAACAGATCGCCGGCCACATCAACGGTGGCCACGCCGAGCCGGACTGGACGCCACTGCGCTACGTCAACCAGAACTTCACCCATGCCACGCTCACCGGCTTCTACCGAGCGGCGGCGGTCGGCCTGGTCACGCCGCTGCGCGATGGCATGAACCTGGTGGCCAAGGAATACGTGGCCTCGCAGGACCCGGAGGATCCCGGCGTGCTGGTGCTGTCACTGCTGGCCGGCGCCGCCGACGAACTGAAGCAGGCACTGCTGGTGAACCCGCACGACCTCGACGGCGTGGCCGACGCAATCGCCACCGCAGCGACGATGTCGCTGAGCAGGCGCAAGGAACGCTGGCACGCGATGATGGAACATCTGCGCACCTACGACATCAACCACTGGCGCCGCAGCTACCTCGACGCGCTGGAAGGCTGAAGAAAAAAGGGAACGGAGGGGATTAAGTCGTTTATGCACAAACGACTTAATCCCCTCCGTCCCCTTTTTCGTCAATCCAGGAACCGCGCGGCCTGTTCCGGTGCGGGTAGATGGCAGGTGTCATGCCGACCGAACCAGCGGTAGCGGTTGCGTGCCAGCGCGCGATACGCCGCATCACGCCAGCCGCGCGGCACGAGCCGCAGCACGCCGGCCAGGCGCCAGGCGCCGCCCAGCCCCGCAAGTACGCGCAGGATCGCATCGGTATCGGTCCAGGCCCCCTGTGCGTCCAGCAGCAGGAACGACATCGGGTCCTGCGGATCCAGCCCGTGCGCGCGCAGCATCGCGCTGCCCTTCTGCCCCTGCATCGCTGCAAAGCGGTAGCGCCCCCTGCGGTCGAAACGCAGCAGGAACCGAACCCAGCGATTGCACAGTGCGCACACGCCATCGAACACGACCACCGCGCTGCCAGCCTCGGCGGCAGCGTCACTGCGGTTCGAGCCAACCTTCATAGCGGATCAGGGCTCCGGCCCAGGGCAGCGTCACATCGACCAGGAAAGTGTAGCGCTCGCCCTGCCAGGCTTCACGGCAGCGCACACCGCCGAACCAACGCGTCGGCAGCGGCAGCAGCCCGAACGCCCAGACCCGACGCACCGACCAGTCGATACCACCGTCGCGGGCCTGCAGCGCGAACTCGAAGCGCACCGCGCCCAGTTGCTCGCGCAGATACCCTTCGTGCGCCCACAGCCGCGACACCATTGACCAGCGGCCGAACCGCCGCGCCCACTGCTCGCCCTGCCGGTAGCGGTTGAACGCCACCTCGGTGGGCAGCGCGTCACCGTCCTGTGGCAACCGCGCCAACGCAGCCAGCAGCGGCACCAGCCAGTGCCGCCCCCTCACGATGCAGGCCTGCCCTGCGTAGCGGCACGGCAACGGCGCGGCATGCAGCGCCTGCACCGGTCCTGCCAGGGTGGCAAAGGCCGGCCCCAGCACACGCGCGAACAGCGGCGCAGTCAGGGCGCGATCCAGGCCAGGGTCGCCATGCGCCCGGTGCGACGATCGCGCCGATGCGAATACAGGTCCGGGTCGGCCATCGTCGACACCGTGCCACCATACACCTGTGCCGGGTCCATCCCCGCAGACTGCAGGCGCTGCCGCGCCAGCGCGAACAGGTCCACCTTCCAGTGTCCGGGACGGGTCGCGACGAACGCCCGCTCAGCAGCGGGATCATGGCCGACGAAGGCGTGATAGACCTCCTCGCCGATCTCATAGTCGGACGGCCCGGCGGCCGGGCCCAACCAG
>NZ_JAOCGL010000078.1:0-20442 GCF_029842485.1 Stenotrophomonas sp. GD03777 | reverse complement strand
GGGCCGGGGCGGCGTTGCCCCCTTCCAACCGGTTCAGGCGGCTGTCCAGATCCAGGTACTGGTCCTGGGCGGACTGCTTGAGCTGGGCGTTGTCATGCTGCAACTGCTCGATCGAGGCCTGCAGGCTGGTGACCTGCTGCCGCAGCTGATTGATCTGGTTCAACAGGTCCTGGTTGGCACTGTTGTTGTACATCTGCTGCTCGAGCGCGCCGACACGGTCAGCCAGGCTCTGTCGCTGTGCGTGCGCCGGTGCGGCAGCCACGAGGGCTGCCGCAACGACCAGCATCAGTTTGATGCCAATGCGCATGGATTACTGCGCGGTGTAGACGATTTCGACGCGACGGTTCTGCGACCAGCACGACTCGTTCGACTCGGTGCAGACCGGACGCTCTTCACCGTAGGACACGACGGTCAGCTGCGAAGCCGAACCACCGTTGGCCTGCAGGGCCGAGCTGACGCCGTTGCCACGACGCTCGCCCAGGGCCTGGTTGTACGCGCGCGAACCGCGCTCGTCGGTGTGGCCCTGCAGGGTGATGCGCGAGGACGGACGGTCACGCAGGTACTTGGCGTGGCACGCCATGATGGCCTGGAATTCCGGCTTCACGTCTTCCTTGTCCAGGTCGAAGTAGACAACGCGCTGGCGCAGGCAGGCGTCGGTGTCCAGGTCGCCCGGGCCGTACAGGCCGGAGGTCGACGGACCGGTCGGGGTGGTGGTCGAGGTGCCGGTGTCGACCGGGGCTGCCGGCTCTTCCTTCACCTTCTTCGAGCAACCGGCCAGGACGGCCACAGACAGCAGGGAAACAAGCAGAACGCGGGTGGACTTGTTCATGGCGATACCTTTGTGGCTCCTAAGCCGATGAGGGGTTCAAGACAACGAAAATATTAACACTCTTTTAGCGCTGGGTACGGTATGGGGACCATGCCGGTTCGCGCACATCACCGTCAGCCAGGACCAGCCGCTGGCGAACCCGCGCATCGGCCGAAACGGCATACAACACACCACGGCCACCTTCGCGGGCGGCGTACAGCACCATGCTTGCGTTGGGCGCAAAGCTCGGCGATTCATCCAGCGAACCCGGGGACAGCGTGCTCCAGCGCGGCGAGCCCAGCGAGCTGTCCATCATCGCGATCTTGTAGCTGTTGCCCGAGCCCTGGGCGACGGCGATCTTCTTGCCATCGTAGGACACCGACGGCTTGGCATTGTAGTTGCCCTGGAAGGTGACGCGCTCGGCGCTGCCGCCGCCGGCACCGACCTTGTAGACCTGCGGACGGCCGCCGCGATCGGAGGTGAAGTACACCGCGCTGCCGTCCGGTGCCCAAGTCGGCTCGGTATCGATGGCGAAGTGGTTGGTCAGCTGGGTCAGCTGCTTGCTGCCCAGGTCCATCACGTAGATTTCCGGGTTACCGGAGCGCGACAGGGTCAGGGCCAGCTTGCGGCCGTCCGGCGAGAACGCCGGGGCGCTGTTGATGCCGCGGAAGCTGGTGACCAGCTCGCGCGCACCGGTACCGATGTTCTGGATGTAGATGGCCGAATTGCCACGCTCGAAGCTGACGTAGGCCAGCTTGCTGCCATCCGGACTCCACGACGGCGACAGCAGCGGCTCGGCCGAGCGCACGATGGTCTGCGGGTTGAAGCCATCGGAATCGGCCACCATCAGCGCGTAGCGCATGGCGTCGCCCTTGCCACTGGCGGTCACGTAGGCGATGCGGGTCCAGAAGGCGCCGCGCACACCGGTGATCTTTTCGTAGATGGCGTCGGCCATCTGGTGGGCAACGTCGCGCATGGCATTGCCACGGGCGGTCATCGCCAGGCCCAGCAGGCGCTCGCCCTTGGGCACGTCGAACAGTTCGTACTCGACGCGGTAGGCACCGGCACCGGCATCAAGCACGCGGCCGACCACGATGTAGTTCTGCTTCAGCGCGCGCCAGGTCGCGAACTGGATATCCCCTCCCCGCACGGGCTTCTCGACGATCTGCGCTTCCGGCAGCGTGCGGAACTGGCCCGAACGCTCCAGATCGGCACGGACCACGCCGGCGACGTCGGTCTGCGGAGCGGCCGACGAACCCTGATAGGGCATCGGCACGATGGTGATCGGCAGCGCGGAGGCATTGCCGCCGATGATGTCGATATCCAGCCCCTTCTGCTGCGCGACGGCAGCAAAGGGCAGCAACAGGGCCGCAAACACGGCAAGCCAGCGAGGCATCTTTTTCATGGAGCGCTCAATAAGGGGAAACCGGAACGAGGGATAACAAAGCGGGAGTGAACCGCTTCGCAATCATGAACCAAGGGTACGTGAATTCCGGGTCAGTTCCAGCCCGTCTTCTCACGCACCGTTAACGTCGTGGCTAACATCGCACCGTCTGCCCTGGTCACGCCGCCCCGGAGGACGGCGTTCGACAGCAGCCCACAGCCTGCCCGGTCGAAACCGAGCACACCAGAGGCAAGCGCGACAACCGTGGGCAGGAGTGGCCCGAGCCCCCCCTGCCCTGCCCGCCTCAGCGATCCTGGGCGGTAAAGGTGAAGTTGAGCGTGCGTGCGAACACGGACTCGAAGCCACGGTACGGCAGGGGCTGCGCGTTGAGCACGGCGGCCTCGATCGAACGCTTGCCGGCCTCGTCGTAGGGGCAGTTCGGGCTGACCTTGGCCTGCATCACCGTGCCACCCGGAATCTGGGTGATGGTGATCTGGCAGCGCTGGCCCAGCGGCACCGTATCCGGGCGCACCCACTGCGACAGCACCTTGGCCTGGATCGCCGCGGCGTACTTGGCCGAAAGATCATCGCTGTTGCCACCACCACCGGCAGCTGGCTGGGACGCACCGCTGGAACCGGCTGCGGCACTGCCGGCGGCATTGCGCGCAGCAGCCACCTGGCGCAGCTTCTGCTCGGCCAGCTTGGCTTCCTTCTCGGCCTGCTCACGACGGGCACGGATCTCGGCGATCTTCTTCTGCTTCTCGGCCTCGGCCTTGTCCGCGGCCTGACGCGCCTGATCGGCCAGCTTCTTCTTCGCGTCTTCTTCCTGCTGCTTGGCCAGGCGCAGCTTCTGCTCGGCCTCTTCCTGGCGCTTGCGTTCGGTCAGGTCGATCTGCTCCTGGCGGCGCTTGGCTTCCTGCTCCTGTTTCGCCTTCTCCTGCGAGATGGCCAGCGCGCTCACTGCTTCCTGGTCCTTGGTATCCGGCTGCGCGACGCGCTCCTGTGCCTGTTGCTGCTGCGGCGTGGGGGCGTCCTGTGGGCGCGGCTCGGGAATCGGCTGTGGCGGCGGAATGGTGTCTTCCGGCACCGGAACCGACTCGGCCACCGGCGGCGGCAGGTCCTCCAGCTTTTCGGACTGGCGCAGGGCCTGGCGGGCGGCGGACGCCTCGGACGCGGACAGGGCCAGGCTGGCCTCCACCGACGGATCACCGGCGGCGGCGTCGGTGTTGCGCTCGGGCGACCAGAACCAGGCCACGATGAAGACCAGCGCGACCAGCAGGTGCACCAGCAACGCCAGCGCCAGGGGCAGGCCCCAGCCGGGCTCGCGCTGCTGTGGAGGTGGCAGGGCGTCAGCGTGCATCGGTGGCCAGGCCTACCTTGTCTACCTTGGCGCGCTTGATCACATCCATCGCGGCGATGACCTTTTCATAGGCCACGGTACGGTCGGCGGCGACGATCACGCGCATGCCCTTGTCCTGGGCGGCGATGCCGGCCAGGCGGCCTTCCAGTTCCTCGGCCGACACGGCGGTCGGTTCCTTGGCATCGGGCAGCTTCAGGCTGAGCTGGCCGTCCTGGCGCACCGAGACGATCACCGGGTCCTGCTTGCTTTCCAGCGCCTTGGCGTTGGATTGCGGCAGGTCGACGTCGAAGCTCAGGGTGAGCAGCGGCGCGGTGACCATGAAGATGATCAGCAGCACCAGCATGACGTCGATGTAGGGAACGACGTTGATTTCCGATTTCAGCTTGCGGCGCTTGCGGCGACCGATGGCAGCGGACATGGCTTGGACTCCCGGGTCAGGCGCTTACTCGTCGCCAGCGCTCTGGCGCTGCAGGATGGAGCTGAACTCTTCGGCGAAGGTCTCGAACCGCACCGACATGCGCTCCACGCGGGTGGTGAAGCGGTTGTAGGCCCACACCGCCGGGATCGCCACGAACAGGCCGATGGCGGTGGCGAACAGGGCTTCGGAGATACCTGGCGCGACGGCGGCGATACCGGCCTGCGCACCGCTGCTGATCATGTCGTGCATGGTCACCATGATGCCGAACACGGTACCGACCAGGCCCACGTACGGGGCAGTCGAACCGATGTTGGCCAGCAGTTCCAGGTTGCGCTCAAGCTGGTCCACTTCGCGGGTGTAGGTGGTGCGCATGGCACGCTGCGCGCCTTCCAGCTGCGCACGGCCATCCAGGCGGCGCTTGTCGCGCAGGCGGGTGTACTCGCGGAAACCGGCTTCGAAGATGGCTTCCAGGCCGGTCACGCTGCGGCTGCGGTCGGTGGCGGCGCTGTACAGCTTGCCCAGGTCGGCGCCGGACCAGAAACGGTTCTCGAACTCGTCGGCTTCGCGGGTGGCCTGCTTGAACACGCGGGCTTTGCGGAAAATGATCACCCAGCTGACGAACGAGCCGACCAGCAGCAGCAGCACGATGATCTTCACCGGCAGGCTGGCCTTGGCCATCAGCTCGAGGTAGTTGATGCCGCCGCCGGTGGTGGCCTGGGCAAGGGTCTGTGTCGCGGCGTTGCTGACGTCGGCCGGCAGTGCCTCGGTGACCGTGGCCTGCAGGGCCAGGAGCGTTGCGATCATCCGTTGTTCCTCAGTGTTCGGATTCGGGGTGGAGGTGGGGTTGCAGCATGGCAAGGACGGCCTCGTCCATGCCACGCGGGCGGAAACTGGCCGCTTCCAGTGCGGCGATGCGGACCTGGGCCGACAGCAGCAGCTCGCCGTCGCGCAGGATCTGCTGGTCGAAGACCATGCTGGCCTTCTTCAGCTGGACCAAGCGGGCGCTCACCTGCAGGGTGTCATCCAGCCGTGCCGGCCTGATGAAATCCATCTGCATCGAACGCACTGCGAAGACCATCCCGTGCTCGGCGCGCATGCGCTCCTGGCCGTAGCCGAGCGCACGCATCCATTCGGTCCGTGCCCGTTCCATGAAGGCGACGTAGCGGGCGTGGTAGACCACGCCGCCTGCGTCGGTATCTTCCCAGTAAATGCGTGTCGGCCAACTGAATAGTGGCTCAACCGACATCGGGAACCTCCGCGAACAGGTCCTGCGGCGGGTTCTTCGGCTTCAGGCCCATGTGCCGGTAGGCCTTGTGGGTGGCCATGCGGCCGCGCGCGGTGCGCACCAGGAAGCCCTGCTGGATCAGGTACGGCTCGACCACGTCTTCCAGCGTGCCGCGCTCTTCGGACAGCGCCGCGGCCAGCGATTCGATGCCGACCGGGCCGCCGTCGAAGTAGTCGACCAGGGTCTTGAGCAGGCGCCGGTCGAGCTCGTCGAAGCCCTCCGGATCAACCTTGAGCATTTTCATCGCGGCCTGTGCCACGGCCTCGTCGATGTGGCCGCCCGCCTTCACCTGCGCATAATCGCGCACGCGGCGCAGCAGGCGGTTGGCGATACGCGGGGTGCCGCGCGCGCGGCGCGCGATCTCGCCGGCGCCATCGGCGGTGCAGTCGATGCCGAGGATGGTGGCCGAGCGGCGCACGATCCGGGTCAGCTCTTCGACGCTGTAGAACTCCAGGCGCTGGACGATGCCGAAGCGGTCGCGCAGCGGCGCGGTCAGCAGGCCGGCGCGGGTGGTGGCACCGATCAGGGTGAACGGCGGCAGGTCGATCTTGATCGAACGGGCCGCGGGGCCCTCACCGATCATGATGTCGATCTGGAAGTCTTCCATCGCCGGGTACAGCACTTCCTCGACCACTGGCGACAGGCGGTGGATCTCGTCCACGAACAGCACGTCGTGCGGCTGCAGGTTGGTCAGCAGTGCGGCGAGGTCGCCGGCCTTCTCGATCACCGGGCCGGAGGTCACCCGCAGGGCCACGCCCAGTTCGTTGGCGATGACGTGGCTGAGCGTGGTCTTGCCCAGGCCGGGCGGCCCGAAGATCAGCACGTGGTCGAGCGCGTCGCCACGCCCCTTGGCCGCTTCGATGTAGATCTCCATCTGCTCGCGCACCGGGGCCTGGCCGAGATAGTCGGCCAGGCGCTTGGGGCGGATGCTGGCGTCGGCGGCGTCATCCTCGCGGGTGGCGCCGGCGCCGATGATGCGGTCGTCGGTCATACCGTGATTATGCGGTAAATGGTTGCATTCCGGGGCCGGAAGCACGGTAGTGCCGGCCGCTGGCCGGCAACCCCATGAACACCGGTGGTGCGGCGGATGCCGGCCAGCGGCCGGCACTACCAGACCTCAGATCTCGACCTGGGCCCCGAGTTCGACCAGGCGGTTGCCGGGAATGCGGAAGAAGCCCGTGGCCGGCGCGGCGTTCCGGTGCATCAGCGCGAACAGCTTGTCGCGCCAGATCGGCATGCCGCGGTTGGCGGTGGCCACGATGGTTTCGCGGCTGGCGAAGAAGGTGGTGTCCATCGGGTCGAAGTAGATGCCACCGTGGTCGCACGAGCGCATCAGCGCCAGTGGCACGTCCGGGGTCTCCATGAAGCCGAAGCGCACGTAGACGCGGTAGAACTCGTCGCCCACCGATTCGATCTTCAACCGCTGCCCTTCCATCGCATACGGGATCGGCAGGGTCTCCACGTGCAGGAACACGTTGCGCTCGTGCAGCACCTTGTTGTGCTTGAGGTTGTGCATCAGCGCATGCGGGGCCACGGTCGGGTCGGCGGTGAGGAACACTGCAGTGCCCGGCACGCGCACCGGCGGTGCCAGCATCAGCCCAGGCAGGAAGGTATCGAGGCGGATGCCGTCCTTGCGGATCTCATCGCGCAGCAGCTCGCGGCCACGGCGCCAGGTCCGCATCATGGTGAACAGGAAGATGCCCAGTACCACCGGGAACCAGGCGCCCTGAAGCAGCTTGGCACCATTGGCGATGACGAAGCCGAGGTCGATGATGAAGAACACCACGCACAGCGGCAGGATCCACTTGCGCGCCTTCGGCCACAGCGACCGGGCCACCAGGGCCAGCAGCAGGGTGTCGATCAGCATGGTGGCCGACACCGAGATGCCGTAGGCCACTGCCAGGTTGGACGAGCTGCGGAAGGCCAGCACCAGGCCGATCACCATTACCGCGATGCCCCAGTTGATGCCTGGGATGTAGATCTGGCCGATGGTGTCGTGCGAGGTGTGCTTGATGCGCATGCGCGGGATGTAGCCCAGCTGCATCGCCTGACGCGAGACCGAGAACGCACCGGTGATGACCGACTGCGAGGCAATCACCGCCGCCATGGTGGCCAGGATGATCATCGGGTACAGCGCCCACGGCGGCACCGCCTCGAAGAACGGGTTTTTCAGCGCCTCGGGGTGGTTGAGCACCAGTGCGCCCTGCCCCAGGTAGTTCAGCACCAGGCACGGCAGCACGAAGAAATACCAGGCGTGGCGGATGGGTTTGGCGCCGAAGTGGCCCATGTCGGCGTAAAGCGCCTCGCCACCGGTCACCGCCAGCACCACTGCGCCGAGGATGAAGATCCCATGCCAGCTGTGCTCCATGAAGAAGCGGATCGCCCACCAGGGGTTGAACGCCTTGAGCACTTCCGGCGCATCGACGATGTTGTAGATGCCGATCGCCGCCAGCGAGATGAACCAGACCGAGGTGATGGGGCCGAAGGCCTTGCCGATCTTCTCGGTACCGAAGCGCTGCGCCGCAAACACCATCAACAGCACCACCACCGTGATCGGCACGATGAAGGCATGCAGGCCCGGCGCGGCCACCTCCAGGCCCTCCACCGCACCCAGCACCGATATCGCCGGGGTGATCACGCCGTCGCCGAAGAACAGCGAGGCACCGAAAATGCCGAGGATGCCAACCACGTAGGCCGAGCGCGAGCCGTTGCGCAGCGTGCGCTGGGTCAACGCCATCAGCGCCATGATGCCGCCCTCGCCGTCGTTGTCGGCGCGCATGATGATGGTCACGTACTTCAGCGTGACCACGATGTTCAGCGCCCAGAACGCCAGCGACAGCACGCCCAGCACGGTGTCATGGTCGCTGTTGAGCCCGTAGTGTGGCGAGAACGCCTCCTTCAGCGTGTACAGCGGGCTGGTACCGATATCGCCGAACACCACGCCGATCGCACCGATGATCAGCGCCATGCCTCCTGCTGGAGGGGCGTGACCGTGGCTGCCGGGGGCAGCTGCGTGCGGGGTTTGACTGCTGGACATGGGACTCCTGGCGATGCTCAGGCGGTTCGTTGAAGGAAAGGGACGCGGCTCAGCGCAGCGCCGACTGCAGCGCCTTGCGGATCACGGTGGCTACCTCGTCGCCTTCATTGAAGGCGTCGCGGGCCATGCGTGCCGCTTCGGCCGGCTTGTAGCCCAGCTGCTGCAGGGCCACGGTGGCATCGGACAGCGGGTCGGCCGGGGCCGGGCCGCTGCCGGTGGGCAGCGCGCCGCCGGCACCGAACTGGGCGGCACGGTCACGCAGTTCCAGCACCATGCGCTCGGCAGTCTTCTTGCCGATGCCGGGAATGCGGGTCAGCGCGGTGATGTCACCGGCCTGGACCATGCGCGCGAACTCCTCGACGGAAACGCCGGACAGCACCGCCAGCGCGATCTTCGCGCCAATGCCACTGACCTTCTGCACGTCGCGGAACAGGCGCCGCTCCCCCTCGCGCAGGAAGCCGTACAGCGAAACGCTGTCTTCCTTCTGCGCGTAGTGGGTGTACAGCGTGACCTCGCGGCCGAGCTCGGGCAGGTCGTAGAAGGTGCTCATCGGCGCCTCCAGTTCGTAGCCCACCCCGTTCACGTCCACCACCAGCCACGGCGGCGCCTTGTAGGCGACGATGCCGCGCAGTCGACCGATCATTGCGTGCAGCTCCTCATTTGCGGCCCCACGCCTGGCGGGCACTGAGCCCCAGGCGGTTGGCCGTTGCCCGTACGTGGGCATGGGTGATCGCCACCGCCAACGCGTCGGCCGCGTCGGCCTGCAGCTTGGTTTTCAGGTTGAGCATGAGCCCGACCATGTGTTGAACCTGTTGCTTTTCGGCGCCACCACGGCCAACCACGGCGAGCTTGATCTCGCTGGCGGCGTATTCGTGCACCGGCAGGTCGCGCAGCACCACGGCCGAGATCGCCGCGCCCCGGGCCTGGCCCAGCTTCAGCGCCGAATCGGGATTACGGGCCATGAACACCTTTTCAATGGCCACTTCCTGCGGCTGGTACTCGCGGCACAGGTCGGCCAGGCCCAGCACCAGCAGCTTCATGCGCTGCGGGAAGTCGTCGGCGCCCAGCAGCACCAGTGGCTGGTGGTGCACGTAGGTGACGCGGCCGGCGGCATCGACATCGATGATGCCGACCCCGGTCCGCTGCGAACCGGGGTCGATGCCGAGGATGCGGGTCATGCTGCACTCCTGGCGGGGCGGAACGGGATGCGCTGGCAGGCGTAGGGGCTCATGACTGTCCGCGGTGACCGTTCAACGGCCCGCGCCCAGGCCGTCGAAGACGGCTCAGGCGTAGGCGTCGGCGCCGAGTTCGGCGTTGGAATACACGTCCTGCACGTCGTCCAGGTCTTCGAGCATGTCCAGCAGCTTCTTGACCTGCAGGGCGACGTCGCCTTCAACCTTGATGTCGTTGTCCGCGCGGAAGGTGATCTCGGCGTGGTCGGCGACATGGCCGGCGGCGGCCATCGCATCCTTCACCGCGTTGAACGCGTCAGGGCTGGTGACCACATCGATCGAGCCGTCATCGGGGTAGACCACGATGTCATCGGCACCGGCCTCAATGGCCGCTTCGGTGATGGCTTCCTCGTCGGCCCCTGCGGCGAAGCTGAGCACGCCCAGGCGCTTGAACATGAAGGCCACCGAGCCCTCGGTGCCCATGTTGCCACCGCACTTGCTGAACGCATGGCGGACGTCGGCCACAGTGCGCACGCGATTGTCGGTCAGGCAGTCGACGATCACGGCCACGCCACCCGGGGCGTAGCCCTCGTAGCGGACTTCCTCGTAGTCGACGCCTTCCAGCTCACCGGTCGCCTTCTTGATGGCACGCTCGATCACGTCCTTGGACATGTTCACGGCCAGGCCTTTGTCCACGGCCACGCGCAGGCGCGGATTGTTGTTGGGGTCGCCTCCACCGCCGCGCGCGGCAACGCCGATCTCGCGGATGATCTTGGTGAAAATCTTGCCGCGCTTCGCGTCGGACGCGTTCTTGCGGGCTTCGATGGAGGGGCCTCTACCCATGGGTGCTACCGTCTGGCTGCTTCAGGATCAAGGCGCGGATTCTACCTGATCGGGCGCTGCAACCGTGTCTAGGCCCGTATTGTTGTAGAGCCGAGCCAATGCTCGGCTCAATGGGCCCGACGGAATGCAGCCGAGCATGGGCTCGGCTCTACAGGGCGGCCCTGCCTTCCCGCCCCTATGCCGCCGCCGCGTCGCGGCTGTGGTCGAACTTGCCATGACGCAGGAAATGCGCGGTCTGCCGCGCGGCGTCGGGCGACACCACCAGGCCGCTGTGGCTGGTGCGGACCACGCAATGGTCGGCCAGGCCCGGCAGCCGGGTCTCGGCCAGTGCCACGGTGCCATCGGAGGCATCGTCGATGGCACCCAGCAGGCTGCCCAGCCCGTGCGGCACCGAGCCGGCAATCAGGCCAACCTCGGCCCTGCCCTGCCAGTCCGGCAGGCCATCGAGCAGCAGCTCGCTGCTGCGTCCCAGCGCCAGGCCCCAGCCGTGCTCGGACAACGAGCGTGCGGTGCCACTGCCGCGCAGCGGTGAACCCAGGCAGACCACCCGCTGCACCGGCAGCTGCGGATTGCGCCGCAGCGCTTCCAGCGCCAGCAACCCGCCCAGGCTGTGGCCGACCAGCGACAACGGCCCGGCGTCGGCCAACCGTTCCAGCAGCTGGGGCACCGCCACGTCGGGACCACCGAACACCGAGGAGTAACCGAACGCATGCACCTGGAAACCACGCGCGCGCAGGCGCCAGGCCAGCGGCCCGACCCAGGCGCGGGCATTCCAGATGCCATGCAGCAGCAATACGGGGGGAGTCATGCAAACAGCCTGGCGGTCAGCGGGGCAGGAACGTGAGGTGATTGAACACGCGCGCGCAGCAAGCGGCGGTGAACGTCAGGCCGCGCGCGGTGCGCGGCGCAGGATGAATTCAAGATCGTTGGTATCGCCAACCGGGAACAGGTACTCGCCGGCCTTCTCGAAACCATAGCGGGCGTAGAAGCGTTGCGCGCCGAAGTTCTCCGACCACACGCCCAGCCACAGCGTGCGCGGGCCTTCGCGCTCCAGCCAGGCCAGCGCGGTTTCCAGCAGGCGGCTGCCCCAGCCGCAGCTCTGCTGCGTCTTGATCAGGTACAAGCGCTTGAGTTCGCCGTCACCGGGTTTCACATCCGGATGCGACAGGCCACAGGGGCCGGCGGCGGCATGGCCGACCGCTTCCCCATCCAGTTCCAGCAGCCACACCGCGTAATCGGGGTGGGCCAGGATCACGCGCTGGCGCTCGACCGTGTAGGCCTCCTCCAGGAAGGCCTGCAGGTCCTGCGGCGGGTACAGATGGCCGAAGGTTTCGGTGAATGTGCGGGCGGCCAGCGCCGACAGGGTCGGCGCATCGTCCACAGTGGCGCGGCGGATCGAATACATGCAGGAAGTTGACGCCAGGGCGAAGCGGGGGTCAAGCCTTTTCAGGCGACTCCTCTTCTTCCTCGTCCTCTTCCTCGTACTCCTCTTCGTCCTCGTCCTCTTCTTCCTCGCCTTCCTCGTCCTCTTCGTACTCTTCCTCTTCGTCGTCCTCGTAATCCTCGACGCCGAAGTCTTCACCGTCCCAACGGCCTTCGCCGTCGGCGACGAAGGTCAGGGCCATCGCCGCCGGGCTGGTACCAACGCGGACCAGCCAACCACCGAACACGCGTGCACGCTCGGTGACCAGGTTGGCCTCGGAGCCTTCATTGCCCAGCTTTTCCCACTCCAGCGAAAACGCAAACTCGGTCATTGCCTGGATCTCCTGATCAGTTGGTCTTGGGGCGAACCTGGATGTGCACTTCGGCCAGCTGCGCGTCGACGATCGGCGACGGCGCGTCGGTCATCAGATCCTGTGCACCGGTGGTCTTCGGGAACGGGATGACGTCGCGGATCGACTCGGTGCCGGCCATCAGCGCGGCGATGCGGTCGATGCCGAAGGCGATGCCACCGTGCGGCGGCGCGCCGTAGTTCAGCGCGTCGAGCAGGAAGCCGAACTTGGCACGGGCTTCTTCGGCACCGATGCCGAGCAGCTCGAACACTGCGCTCTGCATGTCCGGACGGTGGATACGGATCGAACCGCCGCCGATTTCATTGCCGTTGAGCACCATGTCGTAACCGCGCGAGACGGCGGTACGGGCGTTGGCGCGCAGATCGGCGATGTCATCCACGGCCGGTGCGGTGAAGGGGTGATGCAGCGCGACGTAGCGCTGTTCTTCCTCGTCCCATTCGAACATCGGGAAGTCGGTGACCCACAGCGGCGCCCAGCCATCGGCGACCAGGCCGAAGTCCTTGCCGGCCTTCAGGCGCAGCGCGCCCATGAAGTCGGAGACCTTGTTGTAGCCACCGGCACCGAAGAACACGATGTCGCCGTTGCCGGCGCCAACATGGGCGACCAGCGCAGCGAAGGAGGCCTCGCTGAAGAACTTCTGGATCGGCGAGCTGACCTCGCCGTTGTCGGCGATCTTGATGTAGGCCAGGCCCTTGGCGCCGTACTTGGCAGCGTGCGCGGCGTACTCGTCGATCTGCTTGCGGCTCAGCGCTGCACCGCCCGGGATGCGCAGCGCGGCGACGCGGCCTTCGGCATCGTTGGCTGGGCCGGTGAACACTGCAAACTCGCTGTCCTTGACCAGTTCAGCCACGTCGACCAGCTCCAGCGCGATGCGCAGGTCCGGCTTGTCCGAACCGTAGCGACGCATCGCCTCGGCCCAGGTCATGCGCGGGAAGCTGGCATCCAGCTGGACGTCGACCACTTCCTTGAAGATGGCGCGGATCATGTCTTCGACGAAGTCCTGCACGTCGCGCTCGCGCACGAAGGCGAATTCCATGTCCAGCTGGGTGAATTCCAGCTGGCGGTCGGCACGCAGCGCTTCGTCGCGGAAGCAGCGCGCGATCTGGTAGTAACGGTCGAAGCCGGCCACCATCAGGATCTGCTTGAACAGCTGCGGGCTCTGCGGCAGGGCGTAGAACTCGCCCGGGTGCATGCGCGCCGGCACCAGGAAGTCGCGCGCGCCTTCCGGGGTGGCCTTGGTCAGGATCGGGGTCTCGATGTCCTGGAAGCCCTTCTCGTCCAGGTGGCGGCGCAGGGCCTGCACCAGCTTGATGCGGGTGCGCTGCATGCGCTGCATTTCCGGACGGCGCAGGTCCAGGTAGCGGTACTTCAGGCGGGTTTCCTCGCCCGGGTTCTCGTGGGCGTGGAACGGCAGGGGCGCAGCCTTGTTCAGCACAGTGATGGCAGTGGCGATCACTTCCACCTTGCCGGTGCGCATCTTGTCGTTCACCGCGTGGCGGGCGCGCACGACGCCCTCCACCTGCAGCACGTCCTCGTAGCCCAGCGAAGCCGCCACGGCGAACACTTCGGCGTTGTCGACCTCCACGGTCACCTGCACGATGCCTTCATGATCGCGGAGATCGATGAAGCAGACGCCGCCCTGGTTACGGGCCACGTCGGTCCAACCGGCGAGGGTGACAGTCTGGCCAATCAGGGTCTCGTCGACCAGGCCGCAGAAGTGGGTACGCATTGGGGGAAGCTCCGCTGGAGAACGCCGGCACCGGATGGGGGCCGGAAAGCCTCGTATTCTGCGGCCGAGGCCCCGGCCGGGGCAAATCCGGCCAGTCACACCGGCTTGATCATCCCCCTCCCTATAGTCAGGCACCTGCCACCGTATGGGATGCCGCCATGAATCCGCTGTCCCTGGCCCGCCTGGCCGTGACCCTGAGCCTGGGCACCATCGCCACGCTCGCCCTGCCCTCCGCCCCGGCCGCCGCGCAAAGCGGGGTGATCCGTTGCGAGAGCCAGAACAACCGAGAACGCGTGTGCAACACAGGCTGGCGCAATGCGCAGCTGGTCCGCCAGCTGTCCGGCAGCGCCTGCGACGAGGGCCGCACCTGGGGCAGCCGCAATGGCAGCATCTGGGTCACCAACGGCTGCCGCGCCGAATTCGTCGAGGCCCGTGGTGGCTGGGGCGGCGGCAACGGCGGTGGCTGGGGCGGCAACAACGGCCGGCCCGGCGAAACCATCCGCTGTGAGAGCCAGAACAATCGCGAACGCAGCTGCCCGGTCGGCTGGCGCAATGCCCGCCTGGTCCGCCAGCTGTCCGGCAGCCCCTGCGACGAAGGCCGTACCTGGGGAGTGCGCAACGGCGCGGTGTGGGTCAGCAACGGCTGCCGCGCCGAATTCGCCGAAGCTCGCGGATGGGGTGGCGGCGGGGGCGGTGGCTGGGGCGGCGGCAACAGCAACTACTCCATCACCTGCAGCAGCAACAACAACCGCACGCAGAACTGTGACTGGGATGAGCGCCAGGGCCGGCCGGTGCTGCAGCAGCAGCTGTCCGGCAGCGCCTGCCAGGAGGGCCGCAGCTGGGGCTACGCACGGGGCCAGGTGTGGGTGAGCAACGGTTGCCGGGCGCGCTTCGGTACGCGTTGAGTTACGGGGTCGGATCCCTGGCCAGCGGCCGGGGCTCTGACCCGACCAGGTATCCCGCTTCCACGCATGGCGCGGATCTACTGGGGGTCTTTCCGGGGGCGGAGCGCTTTACAGGAGGCATCCGACCCCGCGATCACGGTGCGGGCGCTTTGTCGTCACCCCACGGCGGCGGCGGCAGATCGACCGGCTTGCTCAGGTCGAACTTCACGCGGAAGCGGCGGCCGTCCGGGCGGCCCAGCTCGTAGACGAAGGTCTGGTCGGGGTCGATCTCCATCGCCCAGGTGTTGTGCGTGGAGGCCAGCATGTCGGCACGACGGAACATCGCCACCGAATCGGAGTCGGCCGGGAACTGCTGGCGCTCGGCGGTGCCCGGTGGCGTGCTGTCGCCGCCATAGAGGGTGATCGCATCCGCGCTGCCATCCTGATGGCGATGATCGTGCTTCAGGCGCAGGCCGTTTTCGGTGCGGGTCAGCACCCAGGTGCGCGAGTGGTCATCCCCCACATGGAAGGGAATCCGCAATTCATGGGCAGGATCGGCACAGCCGCGCACATGCATGACCAGGCGCTGCCCGGCGAACGGATCCTTGCCGGTCGGCGCCGGCGTGTCCTCCACCACCCGGCCTTCAAAGGCCTGGCCGCAATGCGCGGCGATGGCGGCCATGAAGGCATCGGCCGGTGCGGTCGCCAGATCATGGGCGACCGTATCGGAACGCTGCGAGCAGGCAGCGAGGCTGAGCAGGAGGGCGGAAGCGGCAACAACGGCAGGCAGTCTCATGCCCCAACCCTAACGACCCGGGCCGGTGCGCGCAAACCGCGCTGACCGGCCACGTCACGTCAGGGGTGCAGCCAGACCTCGCAACCGCCCACGTCCTGCTTCTGGCCACCGGCGGCATAGCGGCGGGTGATCTCGGCCAGCCATTGCACGCGCTCGGGGCTGCTGCCCACCTGGTTGGGGCAGCTGACCAGCGCGGCCAGCGGCAGTCCCCCCAGTGCTGCGTCATCTGCAGCCAGCGATGCGAGCACGTCGTCCGATGCCCAGTCCGGAATCATCACGGCGCGGCGGCCGGAGAAATACGGCAGCTCGGAGGACCAATCCTGACCGAACGCGACCACCACGCCCTGCGCCGGGGTGCCGGTCCGGATGGCCTCGGCGATCTGCAAAACCGGTGTCGGCTCGCGCGCTTCCTTGATGTCCTTCAGCGACTTCACCAGGCCAAAGCCCACCGACAGCACGCACAGGAAGATCGCCAGTGCAACGCCACGGCGCGGCTTGCCCGCCGCTTCGGCCGCCAGCACCGTCGACCACAGCACCAAGCCGATGATCGACGTGGCGAACACGATATTGGCCGCCTGGTAGTAGGGATGGGCGATGTGCAGGTTGGTGAAGACCAGGAACGGCGCCAGGTAGGCCAGCAGCAGGATCCCCACCGCCGTGCGCGTTCGCTTCTGCCACAGCCCGGCGATGACGAAGACCAGGAAGATCCAGTTGGAGCCGATCGCACCGGAGAAGCGCTTCTTGAACACCGTGCCCCACCAGGTAGCCGGATCCAGGCGCTGCTGCAGGGTGCCGTAATTCCAGGTGGACAGTGCATCGGAGGTGATCTGCCGGCCCAGCGCCGACTGCGCCTTCAGCGCATCGGCATGCTGCAGCCATAGGCTGAGCGTGGCCAGCGCGGCAAGCGCGGACAGACCACCCCAGAACAGCAGCTGCCAATGCTGCTGCAGCCACCGCGGGCGCCAGCCGTGCTCGTGCAGGGCCAGCCACAGGAAGGCCAGCGCAACGAACGCGGCAAAGCCGAAGAACGAGGTGACCTTGATGGCCGCCGACAGCACCGCCGCGACGATGGCGACCAGGCCCACCCACACGCGCGGCTGGCTGCGCAGGCGTGCCATCGCCCAGACAAAAAGCAGGCCGAAGAACACCGCGCTGGACTCCATCATCACCGAGCGCCCCCAGAACTGCGCGTACGGTGAGACGGCGAATGCGCCGGCCACGCACAGCGCCAGCGTGCGGTCAGGGCGCCATGCCAGCAGCGTGCGATAGACCAGCCAGATGCAGCCGGCATGGAAGACGGTGGAGACCAGCCGCCCGCTGTTGTCGGCACTCATGCCGGTGACGCTGGACAGCAACGCCGCCAGCCACTGGTAGAACGGGAACTCGAAGGGGATCGACCAGGGCGCGCCCAGCACCGGGGTCACGTAGTCCAGCCAGGGCCCGCCACGTAGCAACCAGTCGATCGACAGGGCAGTCTGCGTCTGCCGGAAACCGGAGGCATCGACCGGGGGCATCGACCAGCTGCAGCCCAGCAGGACCAGCAGCGCGATTGCCGAAAACCACAACAGGATCTTGCCCGGCAACAGGCTGCGGTCTGGGTTGCTTTCCTGGGTCACGCCTGTTGCTCCTGGCTGTGGCCGCCCACGGCAGGGCGCGCTTCACGGGCGCGCAGTGTCTGTGTTGACGCGCGGGAGTGCAAGCCGCTGCACGCGGCTGCGGCTCAGCCCAGCGGTGGCAGCGGCGCCTTCGGCGGCTCGGCGTGGC
The DNA here is from genome assembly GCF_029842485.1 of Stenotrophomonas sp. GD03777. NCBI lineage: Bacteria > Pseudomonadati > Pseudomonadota > Gammaproteobacteria > Lysobacterales > Lysobacteraceae > Stenotrophomonas > Stenotrophomonas sp. GD03777. Next base: position 3,169 of record NZ_JAOCGL010000078.1, on the reverse strand, counting down.
TGACTTCGGTGGCCGCGACCGGTGCGGCCTCGCCCTCGCCCGCCGGTTCCTGCTCCACCGGATCGACGTCGAACGGCGTGCGGAACACCAGCGACGGCAGCAGCGTGGTCAGTGCGGCGTACAGCAGCAGCGCGCCGAACAGCACTGCGGGTATCTGGAAGCGCTCGCGCATGATCGCCGCCAGCACCAGGGTGAAGATCAGGGTCGGGGCCAGCGCCAGCGAGACCCGCAGGCTGCTGCGGAAGCTCTCGCCGAACATCACCCGGCGCTGCAGCCAGACCACGCCGATGCGCAGCGGCAGCACCACCAGGGTGATCACGATGCCCAGCCCCAGCGCCTCGAAGCTCAACGCTTCGCTGGGCACCTTGGTGCCCGCGTTGAAGAAATAGAACGGCACGAAGAACGAGGCGAACAGACGCAGCGCGTGCAGGTTCTCGTGCGAGGCCAGCAGCGGCATGCGCTGGTGCAGCAGGCGCGCGACCAGGCCGGCAATGAACGCGCCGACCAGGTAATACACGCCCAGCAGGTAGGTGATGTAGGCCGCCACCATGCCGACCATCACCAGCAGCGAGAACTCCGAACCCGGCGCGTGCGGCGCCACCCAGCGGCCCAGCGCGATGAACAGCAGCGGCAGGCCGACCATCATCGCCAGCAGCGCCAGGCTGGACAGCGCCATGTGGCCCGGATCGCCGGCCTGCAGCACGATGAACAAGGCAGCCAGCGCCAGCAGCTCACCGGCGATGGCCTTGCTGGTCACCCAGAACCGTTCGTCCTCACTCAGGCCCAGCCGCGACAGCGAGTCCATGATGAAACCGGTGGAGGGCGTCAGCAGCGCCAACGCCAGCAGCCCGGCGGCCTGCCACGGCAATCCTGCGTAACGCCAGGCCAACCAGCCGACGCCGAACAGCGTGCCGGTACGGATGACCAGATGTGCCAGCAGCGGCCACATTCCCCGGCGCAGCGCCTGCAGATCCACTTCCAGGCCGGCGAACAGGAACAGCGAGGAAATGCCCAGGGTGGCCAGCAGTCCGATCACCGCATCATGTGCCTGATCCCCCAGCCAGAGCATGCCGATGATGCCGAACAGCAGGCAGGTCAACGGGGCAGGCAGGCTGAAACGCTGCAACGCGCGTGGGATCACCAGCAGCGCGAAGATCAGCAACAGGTAGATCAGTTCATGGCTCATGGGGTCTTCCGTGGGGTTGGAACGCGCGCAGGATGCGCGCGCTGAACCGATCCGGCAAGCCATTTTCGAATGACCCCGGTTACCTCATCCGATCATCGCGTCGGCCAGCGCCCCCACCCGTGCAAGCACCGCTGCGCGCTGATCGTCATCGACCGACGCGCCCTGCAGATAGGCGGTGACCACCCACGCTGCGCCGCCCGCATGCGGCCACAGCACGGCAATGTCGTTGCGCGTGTCATCACCGTTGCTGCCGGTCTTGTCCCCCACCCGCCAGCGCTTGCCCAGCCCGGCGCGCAGGCAGGCATCGCCGGTCTGGTTGTCGATGAGCCAATCAGTGAACTGCTGGCGCGATGCCGGCTGCAGGCCATTGCCCACCGCGAAGCGGGCCAAGCTGGTGGCCATCGCGGCCGGGCTAGTGGTATCGCGCGGGTCTCCCTTCGCGAACAGATTCACGTCCGGCTCGTTGCGGTCATTGCGGGTAACGCTGTCGCCCTGCCCGCGCAGGAATGCCGTCAGCGCCGACGGCCCGCCCACCACCTCCAGCAGCAGGTTGGCCGCCGTGTTGTCGCTGGTGGTCAGCGTGCCCCGGCACAGGTCGCGCACCGTCAGGTCCTTGCCCACATGGCGGCGCGCCACCGGGGCGTAGGACAGCAGATCCTTTTCGGCGATGGGCACACGTGTGTCGAGCGAAACGCGGCCTGCATCGGCAAGGCTCAGCACATGGGCAACCAGCATCGACTTGAACGTGCTGCACATCGGGAAGCGCTCGTCCTGACGATGTCCGCCGATGCGACGGCCGTTACCGGTGTTCAGCACGGTGACGCCCAGACGGCCACCGCTGGCTTTCTCCAGCGCGGCGAAATCGGCGGCGCCGGCAATGGCGGCGTTCGCGGCGGATATGCCGGACGATGGGGAAACAGCTCGCGCCAACGCCGGGGCAAGCAGCGAGGAAGCAACGGCAGCACCACTGAACTGCAGGAATCGGCGACGGGCGAGCATAGGGTTCTCCTGGTGACCGCTCGATTATTGGCGCTTCCCCTGCAGCCGACCAGCGCGAAGAATCAAGGCAAGCCATAAGTTGAACTCATGCCTGTCGTAATCAACTTGTTGAGATTTACGAAATTCCTTATTGAACGGTAGGATCAGCCATCACCCTGGCTCACGGCTTTCCGATGCTGCACCCGACCCTGCCGCTCAACGCGCTGCGTGCTTTTGAAGCCGCCGCCCGCCATCAGAACTTCACCCGTGCCGCGCTCGAGTTGTGCGTCAGCCAGGCCGCGCTGAGCCACCAGATCCGGGGTCTGGAAGACCGGCTCGGCATCCGCCTGTTCCATCGCCTGCCGCGCGGCGTGGCGCTGACCGATGAAGGCGCAGCACTGTATCCGGTGCTCAACGAATCGTTCGAACGCATCTCGGCCAGCATCGCGCGCTACACCGGCGGGCCTGCCCGCGAAGTGCTGACGCTGGGGGTGGTCGGCACCTTCGCCACCGGTTGGCTGCTGCCACGGCTGGCCGCATTCGAGGCCGCGCATCCGGACATCGAGCTGCGCCTGCAGACCCACAACAACCGCATCGACCTGGCCGGCGAGGGGCTGGATCTGGCCATCCGCTTCGGTGATGGCGACTGGCAGGGCCAGGCCTGCACGGCGATCCTCAATGCGCCCTTCGCGCCGCTGTGCGCCCCGGCATTGGCGCGGCGGCTGAAGCAGCCGCGCGACCTGGCCACGCTGCCGTTGCTGCGTTCCTATCGCAGCGACGAATGGCCGCGCTGGCTGCAGGCGGCCGGCGTCAGCGGCGTGGAAGCACGTGGGCCGGTGTTCGATTCCTCGCTGACGGTGGCGATGGCCGCCGCCGGCGGTGCCGGCGTGGCCTTGCTGCCGCTGCGCATGTTCGAGCAGGAACTGGCCGAAGGCCGCCTGCTGCAGCCGTTCGGCACCACGCTGGAGCTGGGCCGATACTGGCTGACGCGGCTACGCTCGCGCG
>NZ_JAOCGL010000077.1:0-20536 GCF_029842485.1 Stenotrophomonas sp. GD03777 | reverse complement strand
ACGAATACTGGGATGCCTCGATGCGGTTGAATCCACTGCAGGCGACCTTCCAGGGCGAGGCCCGCTACAACGACCAGCTGCCCAACATCCTGTCCGCCGCCTGGCGCCAACAGTCGCACGACTTCACCACGCAATGGCTGGGCAAGGTCGAGAAGCTCGGCAGTGACGGCCTGCAGGGCCAGGACCTGCTCAGCTACGAGATCTTCGTGCGCGACGCGCGCGCATCGCTGGCCGCCGAGCGCTACCCGAGCTGGATGATGCCGATCAGCCAGTACTACAACATCGGCAGCATCATGGCGATCCTCGGCTCCGGTGCGGGCGCGCAGCCATTCAACACCGTGCAGGACTACGACACCTGGTCACGCCGTTCGCTGGGCATTCCCGAGCTGTTCGACCAGGCCATCGACAACATGCGCCAGGGCATGAAGGCCGGCGTGGTGCAACCACGCGACCTGATGGAAAAAGTGCTGCCGCAGCTGGATGCGGTGATCAAGCCGACCGCCGAGGAGAGCATTTTCTGGTCGCCGATCCGCACCATGCCGAACACCATCCCGGCTGAGGACAAGGCGCGCATCAGCGCCGAATACAAGCGCATGATCGAGCTGCGCATCATGCCGGCCTACCGCGCCCTGCGCGGCTTCATCGCCACCGAATACCTGCCGGCCACACGCGCCAGCAGCGGCCTGGGCGCATTGCCCGATGGCCAGGCCTGGTACGCCAACCTGATCGTGCAGACCACCGCCAGCGACCAGACCGCCGCACAACTGCATGCGCTGGGCGAACAGCGCGTGCAGGAACTGCAGGCGCAGATCGCCACGGTAATGAAGGACGCCAAGCTGCGCGGTTCTCCCACCAAGCTGCTGCGCAGCATGCGCAACGACCGCCAGTTCCAGTACGGCGATGCCAACGCGCTGATCAACCGCTACCGCCAGGTGCAGCAGCAGGTCAGCGTACGCCTGCCGCAGGTGCTGGATACCTTGCCGAAGGCACCGCTGGAGGTCCGTGCGGTGGAGCCGGAGCGCGCACTGACCGCCGCCGCTGCCGCCTATCAGCCGTCGGCGGCCGGGCAACCGGGCGTGCTGTACATCAACGCCCGCGACCTGCCCAGCCGCAAGCGCTGGAACGTGCCGGTGCAGTACCTGCATGAAGGGATCCCGGGCCACCACGTCCAGCTGGGCCTGCAGCAGGAGCTGGCCAAGCTGCCACGCTTCCGCCGCCTCGGTGGCGATCTCGCCTTCGTCGAAGGCTGGGGCCTGTACGCCGAAACGCTGGGCGAGGACCTGGGCATCTACACCGATCCCTACGACCGCGTCGGCTACCTGTACTCGCGCCTGCTGCGTGCCGCCCGCGTGGTGGCCGATACCGGCGTGCACGCACAGGGCTGGAGCAAGCAGCAGGCCGTCAGCTACCTGCAGAAGACCGTGGACATGAGCAGTGACGACGCCAGTGCCGAGGTGGAGCGGATCATGGCCCAGCCCGGCCAGGCACTGTCCAACGTCGCCGGCCTGACCACCATCGTTGCCCTGCGCGACAAGGCCAAGGCGCGCCAGGGCGCCGCCTTCGACCTGCGCCGCTTCCACGCCGAACTGCTGAAGGACGGCTCGATGCCGCTCGACGTGCTGGACCGCAAGATGGAACGCTGGATGGTGCAGCCGGCCAGCACTACGGCCACGCCTTCACCTTGACCCCTCCGGAGCCGTCATGAGCCCTGCCGTCGCCCTGTTCGCCGTCGTGCTGGGCCTGCTGCCTTCAACGGGTATCGCCGCACCGGTGCTGAAACCACCGGATGCGGGCATCGACGGGCTGATGCAGGCCTACGACGGCCAGGTACCCGGCGCTGCAGTCCTGGTGCTGCACGACGGGCAAGCGGTGTTCCGCCGTGGCTACGGCCTGGCGGTGGTGGAGGACGGCACCGCCGTCACCCCGGCCAGCAACTTCCGGCTGGCCTCGGTCAGCAAGCAGTTCACCGCTGCGGCGTTGCTGCTGCTGGTGGAGGATGGCCGGCTTGGGCTGGATCAACCTGCCCGGCAGTGGCTGCCCGAACTGCCACCGGCTGCGGCGGCCATCACGATCCGCCAGCTGCTCTCGCACACCGGCGGCCTGCTCGACTACGAAGACCTGATGGATCCGGCTGACACTCGGCAGGTGCATGACGCCGATGTGCTGACCCTGCTGTCGCGCCAGGACCGGCTGAACTTCGCGCCGGGCACGCAGTACCACTACAGCAACAGCGGCTATGCGCTGCTGGCACTGATCGTCGGCCGCGCCTCCAGCCTGGATTTCGCAGCCTTCCTGCAACAGCGCATCTTCCGCCCGCTAGGCATGGCCCACACCGTGGCCCATCAGAACGGCATCAATACCATCGCCGCACGCGCCTATGGCTACAGCTGGATCGATGGCCGCTGGCAGCGCACCGACCAGAGCGCCACCAGTGCCGTGCTCGGCGATGGCGGGATCTACTCCTCGCTGGACGACCTCGCCCGCTGGGATGCGGCGCTGTACGACGACCGCCTGCTGTCGAAGGCCTCGCGCCGCGCGATGTTCAGCCCGGCCACATCGACATCCGAACCGGATGTGCCGCACTACGGCTTCGGATGGCGCCTGAACGGCCCGGTGCAATGGCACAGCGGCGAAAGCATCGGCTTCCGAAATGTGATCGTTCGATACCCGGAAAAGCACTTGACCGTGATCGTGCTGACCAATCGCAACGATCCCGAACCGTACCCGCTGGCGCAGAAGATCGCCCAGCGCTGGCTGGACACCCTGCAATGAACACCGGTTCCGACGCCCTGCTGGGCATCCACCACGCGGCACTGATCTGCAGCGATTATGCGTGTTCAAAAGACTTCTACGTCCGTATCCTCGGCCTGCGCGTACTGGCCGAGAACCACCGCGCCGCGCGAGACTCCTGGAAGCTGGATCTGGCCCTGCCCGACGGCAGCCAGCTGGAACTGTTCTCGTTCCCCTCGCCACCGCCCCGCCCCAGCCGCCCGGAGGCCCAGGGCCTGCGCCACCTCGCGTTCCGGGTCGCTGCGCTGGAGCCGTTCATCGAACGTCTGGCCAGCCACGGCGTGGACTGCGAACCGATCCGCGTGGACGAATACACCGGCCGCCGCTTCACCTTCTTCGCCGACCCGGATGGCCTGCCGCTGGAGCTGTACGAAGTCGGTTGAGGCCCCGGGGGTCAGATCCCTTTTCCGACGGAAAAGGGATCTGACCCCATCGCCGACCCATCGCCGCCACCGGAAACATCATCCACGCATGGCGTGGATCTACCGTGTCGACCAAGGTCGACACCTACCAACAGCCGAAGGAATTTGTCAGAGGTGGGGCGGTGTGGGTGGGCAGGACCGTTGGCGCCATGGATGGCGCCATCGAGCCCCCAAGGGTGAGGGCGCTTTGCTTGCGAAGCACTGCTTCGCAAGCGCCCGAACGCCCAGCCGCCAGCGGCTGGGCCGGACCGCGGAGCGGAGTTTACGGCGTGTCCTGCCCACCCACACCGCCCCGCCATCCCACGGAATCCCGCCGTTGAGGTTGCCGGCCAGCGGCCGGCACTACCGCGGGTGCAGGGCGCAACCCTGCAACGCCCCCCTTCCCCATACTCCGCCGAATGGGTATACAGTCGACCCATGCCGGCACCGTGCCGGAATGAACCCTGGGAGGGGACCATGCGCAAGACCTTCAAGACCCTGCTGCTGGCATTGCCGATGTGCCTGGCCGCACTCTCGGCGCAGGCCGCCGACGGCGCCGCCGGCCGCTGGAAGACCATCGACGACAAGACCGGCAAGGTGAAGTCGATCGTCGAGATCACCCAGGCCCCCAACGGCACGCTGACCGGCAAGGTGGTCGACATCCTGCACTCGGACAAGGGCCCGAACCCGGTCTGTGACGGCTGTGAAGGCGCCAACAGGAACAAGCCGGTGAAGGGCATGACCATCCTCTGGAACCTGAAGGCCGACGGCGCCAACAAGTGGTCCGGCGGCACCATCCTCGACCCGGCCAACGGCAAGACCTACAAGTCGAAGATGGAACTGCAGCCCGGCGGCACCCGGCTGGACGTGTCCGGCTGCATCGCCTTCATCTGCCGCGCGCAGACCTGGCAGCGCGAATAAGCGCCCCGCACCTCCGTCAACCCGTGACCCGGCCCCGGCCGGGTCACGTCGTTGCGGGCATGCGATAATCTGCGGTTCCCCTCGGATCCACCCGCGACCATGACCCGTACCGCGCTCGTCACCACCGCCCTGCCCTACGCCAACGGCCCGCTGCACCTGGGCCACCTGGTCGGCTACATCCAGGCTGACATCTGGGTACGTGCGCGGCGAATGAGCGGCGGCAGGACCTGGTTCGTCTGCGCCGATGACACCCACGGCACACCGATCATGCTGGCCGCGGAAAAGGCCGGGGTCACCCCGGAAACCTTCATCGCCAACATCCAGGCCAGCCACGAACGTGACTTCGCCGCCTTCGGCGTGGCCTTCGACCACTACGACTCGACCAATTCGGCGGCCAACAAGGCGTTGACCGAGCAGTTCTACCTGAAGCTGGAAGCGGCTGGCCACATCAGCCGCCGTTCGGTCGCGCAGTTCTACGACCCGGCCAAGGGCATGTTCCTGCCCGACCGCTACGTCAAGGGCATCTGTCCGAACTGCGGCAGTCCCGACCAGTACGGCGACAACTGCGAAGTCTGCGGCGCGACCTACGCACCGACCGACCTGAAGGAACCGCGTTCGGTCATCTCCGGTGCCACGCCGGAAATGCGCGATTCGGAGCACTTCTTCTTCGAGGTGGGCCACTTCGATGCGTTCCTGCGCGAATGGCTGGCCGGCGATGTCGCCCTGCCGGGCGTGAAGGCCAAGCTGGGTGAATGGCTCAATGCCGAAGGTGGCCTGCGCGCGTGGGACATCTCGCGTGATGCGCCGTACTTCGGCTTCCAGATTCCTGGCCAGCCGGGCAAGTACTTCTATGTCTGGCTGGATGCACCGATCGGCTACTTGTCCAGCTTCCAGACCCTGTGCGGCAGGATCGGTGAGGACTTCGAAGCGCACCTGCGTGCCGGCACCGCCACCGAACTGCACCACTTCATCGGCAAGGACATCGTCAACTTCCATGGCCTGTTCTGGCCGGCGGTACTGCACGGAACCGGCCACCGCGCGCCGACCCGCCTGCACGTCAACGGCTACCTGACCGTGGACGGCGCCAAGATGAGCAAGTCGCGCGGCACCTTCGTGATGGCCCGTACCTTCCTCGATGCCGGCCTGGAGCCGGAAGCGCTGCGCTACTACTACGCCGCCAAGTCCGGCGGTGGCGTCGACGATCTCGACCTGAACCTGGGCGACTTCATCGCCCGCGTCAACGCCGACCTGGTCGGCAAGTTCGTCAATCTGGCCAGCCGCTGCGCCGGCTTCATCAGCAAGCGCTTCGACGGCCAGCTGGCCGCGCAGCTGCCCGACGCGGCGCAGTACCAGCGCTTCGTCGATGGGCTGGCGCCGATCCGTGAAGCCTACGAGCGCAACGACCCGGCTGCGGCGATCCGCTTGACCATGACCCTGGCCGACGAAGCCAACCGCTACATCGACGACGTCAAGCCGTGGGTCATCGCCAAGCAGGAAGGCGCCGATGCGCAGCTGCAGGCCGTGTGCAGCCAGGGCCTGAACCTGTTCCGCGTGCTGGTCACCGCCCTGAAGCCGGTGCTGCCGGCCACCGCCGCGCAGGCCGAGGCCTTCCTGGCCGCGCCGGTGAACGACTGGACCGAGCTGGCGCAACCGCTGCTGGGACACCGCATCACCGAGTACACCCCGCTGTTCACCCGTATTGACCCGAAGAAGATTGACGCCATGATCGACGCCTCCAAGGACACCCTGCAGCCGGCGGCTGCCGCTGCCCCCGCTGCCAAGCCGGCCGCCCCGGCCCCGGCCAAGGACGAAGCAAAGAGCGCCGACGCGCCGGCCTACATCGGCATCGACGATTTCGCCAAGCTCGACCTGCGCATCGGCAAGGTGCTGGTCTGCGAGTTCGTGGAAGGTTCGGACAAGCTGCTGCGCTTCGAACTGGACGCCGGCGAGCTGGGCAAGCGCCAGATCTTCTCCGGCATCCGTGGCAGCTACGGCGAACCGGAGAAGCTGGTGGGCCGCAGCGTGGTGTTCATCGCCAACCTGGCCCCGCGCAAGATGCGCTTCGGCCTGAGCGAAGGCATGATCCTGTCGGCCGGCTTCGACGGTGGCGCACTGGCGCTGCTGGACGTAGACAGCGGCGCGCAGCCGGGCATGCCGGTCCGCTGATGCCTGCAGCGGGCGTGGTTACGGCCACGCCCGCCGGCAGCTCCGGCCCCGGGAGGCAACGCGATGGGAAGCAACGCAATGGAACTGGCGCTGTTCGACTTCGACCACACCGTGACCACCTGCGATACCTATGGCCGCTTCCTGCGCCGCGTGGCCACCGCCGAACAGCTGGCACAGGCGTGGTGGAAAGTCGGCCCGTGGCTGGTCGCGTACAGGCTGAAGCTGATCTCGGCCGAACGCATCCGCGCCCGCGTCACCCGCCTGACCTTCAGTGACCGCCACAGCGATGACATCGCCACGCTGGCCGCAGGCTTCTCGCGCGAGTTCCTGCCCGACGTGGTGCGCCCGGAAATGCTGGAGCAGATCCGCTGGCACAAGGAACAGCAGCACACCGTCGTGATCGTGTCCGGCTCGCTGGACCTGTACCTGCGGCCGTGGTGCGAGCAGCTGGGCCTGCAGCTGATCTGCAACCGGCTGGAAAGCCAGGACGGCCGCCTGACCGGCCGTTACGCCGGTGGCGACTGCGGCCCGCGCAAGGCCGAGCACATCCGCCGCCAGTTCGATCTGTCGCGCTACGTGCGCATCCATGCCTACGGTGACAGTTCCGAAGACAAGCCGATGCTGGCGCTGGCCCACGAGCGCTGGTTCCGCGGCAAGCCCCTGAAATAACCCAACGCGCAGCCTTCGCCACGCATGAGCCTGATCCCGCCCCTGACCGAACGCCTCGACCGCCTGCTGCCGCAGACCCAATGCGGGCAATGCGGCTATGACGGCTGCCGCCCGTATGCGCAGGCAATGGCACGTGGCGAGGCGGGTGTGGACCGCTGCCCGCCGGGTGGCGACGCCGGTGCACGGGCGTTGGCGCAGGTGCTGGGCGTACCGGCGATTCCGTTCGATCGTTCGCGCGGCGAGCACAAGGCGGCCCAGGTGGCGTTGATCGTCGAAGCCGACTGCATCGGCTGCACCAAGTGCATCCAGGCCTGCCCGGTGGACGCCATCGTCGGCGGCGCCAAATACATGCACACGGTCATTGCCGACCTGTGCACCGGCTGCGAGCTGTGCATCCCCCCGTGCCCGGTGGATTGCATCGAGCTGGTGCGCCTGTAACAGGGGTCAGATCCCTTTCCGCAGGAAAGGGATCTGACCCCATCCCGCAGTTACGGCACCGCTGCCGTCACCACGATCTCGACCTTCCACTCGGCGTGGGCGAGCTTGGCTTCGAAGGTTGCGCGGGCCGGAGTCGCGCCCTCGACCACCCACTCGTCCCACGCCTTGTTCATGCCGTCGAAGTCGGCGATGTCGGCCAGGAACACTTCCGCACGCAGCACGTGCTGGCGATCACTGGCGACCAGCGCCAGCAGCTTGTCGATCTCCGCCAGCACCTGCCGGGTCTGGCCGGTGATGTCCTGGCTGGTGTCTTCCGGAATCTGGCCGGAGAGGTAGGCGACCTTGTTGTACACGGTCATTTCGGACATGCGCGGTCCGACGTCGTAACGCTCCATCATGGGCGTGGCTCCTGCGGGTGATCAGGCCCGCATTGTCCTCCAATCCGGTCAACGGTGGGTGCACGGGTCCCCCGCGCGACGCGTCACTACCGGGCTCCGACACATCTGCTGGTCAAATGGCGGCGACAGGCGCACGATGCGCCACGCCCCGCGTTGACACCGCACTCGCCCCTCCTGACGCACCCTTGCGCCGATGACCGCAGCCACCAACCCCGCCGCCGCTTCCTCCACCCCGGCATGGAAGCGGGTCCTCACCATTGTCGTTCCCCTGCTGATCCTCTCGCTGGCCCTGCATGGCCTGGCCAGTGAATTCGATGAGCACGGCTACCGCGCCATCCGCCAGGCGTTCCGCCAGCTCAGTGGCCTGCAGATCACGCTCACCGTGATGCTCGGCCTGGCCAGCTACGCCTGCCTGATCGGCTTCGATGCCATCGGCCTGCGCCGCAGCGGCATCCGCGTGCATCCGGCACGCATCGGCATTACCGCCTTCCTTGCGCATACGCTGGGCCAGACGGTGGGCTTTGCCGCGTTGACCGGTGGCGCAGTGCGCCTGCGTGGCTACCGCAGCGCCGGCCTGGACCTGGCGCAGATCGGCCAGGTGGTGCTGATGAGCACGCTCGGTTTCGTGTTCGGTGCGTGGCTGTTGATCAGCGTGGCGCTCTGCATGGAACCGGCGGCAGCGGCGTTGGCATTGCCACTGAATCCCGATGCCGTGCGCATCGTCGGCATCGTCGCCCTGCTCGCCTATCTGGGTACCGTGCTGCTGGTCGGTCGCGATGGACGGCAGTTCAGCGTGTTCGGCCATGCGTTGTGGCTACCCGACCGCCGCACCATGCTCGGCGTCACCGTGCTCAGCGTGATCGAGCTGGTGCTGGCCAGCGCCGCGTTCTATGTGCTGCTGCCGGACTCGACGCCCACCGGCCTGCCCGGCTTCGTCGGCCTGTACCTCGTCGCGGTACTGGCCGGGCTGGTCTCGACCGTGCCGGCCGGCCTGGGCGTGTTCGAATGGAGCCTGTTGAAGCTGTTGCCCCAGGTGGCACCGGCGGCGGTGCTGGCGGCCGCGTTGATCTACCGCGTGACCTATTACGTACTACCGCTGGTGCTGGCCACGTTGCTCGCCCTTGCGCCCGCGCTGCGCCAGCCGCTGCAGGCCAGTGCCGGGGCAACCCGCGCAGGCTGGAACGCACTGCGCCCATGGTTGCCGCAGATCATCGCGCTGGCGGTGTTCAGCATCGGCGCCGCGCTGGTCATCGACGGCACGCTGCCCACGCCACGCCGGCACCTGGTGAATGCCTCGCTGCCGATCCTGGAAACCTCGCACCTGATCGGCAGCCTCAGTGGTGTCGCGCTGCTGCTGATCGGGCAGGGCCTGGCCCGTCGCAGCCACGCGGCGTGGATGCTGGCGATGGCGGTGTGCGTGGTCACCCCGCTGCCGCTGTGGCTGCGCGGTGGCCAACCGTTGATCGCCGTCTCGGCGGTGCTGGTGGCGATGGCGCTGTGGGCTGCGCGCCGCGAGTTCTACCGCCAGGGTGCGCTGCTGGATGAAGCCTGGTCGTGGCCGTGGCTGCGCAACCTGGGGCTGGTGCTGGTGGCGGTGACCTGGCTGCTGTTCTTCACCTACAGCCATGTCGAATACCAGAACGAGCTGTGGTGGCAGTTCGCGGTCTCCGGCAACGCACCGCGCGCGTTGCGCGCGTTGCTGGTGGTGGCCATCGCGCTGGTGATGTTCGGCCTGGCGCGGCTGCTGCACAGCACGCGTAGCCCGCTGCCCGCCGCCGATGAAGCGACGCTGCAATCGCTGGCGCCGGTCCTGGCCGGTGCCACCGACACCCAGGCCTGCCTGGTGCTGACCGCTGACAAGGCAGTGCTGCGCGATGAAGCGAAACTCGGCTTCGTGATGATGCAGCGCTATGGGGGTTCGCTGATCGCGATGGGCGACCCGGTCGGCCCGCCGGACGTCGCCCGCGCATTGATCTGGCGCTTCCGCGAGGAAGCCGACCGCCTCGGCCTGCGCCCCGTCTTCTACCAGGTCGGCGAGACTTACTGGCAGACCTATCTCGACCTTGGCCTGGGGCTGGTCAAGCTGGGCGAAGAAGCGATGGTGCCGCTGCATGATTTCGGCCTGGAAGGGCGCGAGCGCGCCGACCTGCGCCAGGCCTGGAACCGGGGCAAGCGGGGTGGCCTGTCCTTCCGCGTGGCGCCCGTGGAGGAAATTCCCAGCCTGCTGCCGCGCCTGCACGCGATCTCCAACGCATGGCTGGAAGACAAGGCCGGCGACGAAAAGGGCTTCTCGCTCGGCAGCTACGACCCGGATTACCTGGTGCGCTTCCCGGTGGCGCTGGTCGAGGCCGAAGGCCAGATCGTGGCCTTCGCCAACCTGTGGCAGGCACCGGCCGGCGCCGAGCTGTCGGTGGACCTGATGCGCCACGTCAGCGAAGCACCGAAGGGCACGATGGACTTCCTCTTCATCGAGCTGTTCCTGTGGGGCCGCGCACAGGGCTATGCACGTTTCTCGCTGGGCATGGCGCCGCTTTCCGGGCTGGCACAGCATCGTCTGGCTGGCCGCTGGAACCGGCTGGCCGGCCTGCTGGCGCGGCATGGCGAACGTTTCTACGGGTTCAGTGGCCTGCGCCGCTTCAAGTCGAAGTTCGATCCGCAATGGCGGCCGCGCTATCTCGCCGCGCCCGGCGGCATGCACCTGCCGGCGGCGCTGCTGGACGCCACGCGCCTGATCTCTCTGGACCCGCGGCGCAACTGACGACCCGCGCCACCCGGCAGGTGTCGACCTTGGTCGACACGGCGGCGACAGTGGTCGGGCATGGCTTGACGCTACGCCCCGCCCTTGAGGATCACCTCGGCCAGCCGATCATAGTCACCGCCGAAATGGTGGTCGCCCGGCAGCTTCACCCGCTTCACGCCGTCATTGGCCGGCAGGTCCGGGCACAGTGCGTCCTCGTCCTTGTCGCCATATACGCACAGGGTTCTTTCCGCCGGCAGCCTGGCCACTTCCGGTGCGATCGGCAGGCCATCGCCGCCACCGCCCAGCCAGTTGCTGACGTGGAATTCAAAGTCGGCCTTCCTGCCTACCGACAGCAGCACGATACGATCCAGCGCTGCGCGGGTATCGGCATCGAGCTGGTTGATGGTCGCCGGCAGCACGTCGGCGCCCTGCGAGAAACCGATCAGCATCACCTTGTCGCGGTGCCACTGCTGGCGGTAGTGGTCGATGATCTTCTGCAGGTCAGCGGCGAAGCCCTTCGGCGTGCGCTCGCTCCAGAAGTAGCGCAACGAGTCGATGCCGACCACGGCCACGCCGTGCTCGTTGAGCGACGACGCCACGTCCTTGTCCAGGCCGGCCCAGCCACCATCGCCGGAAACGAATACCGCCAGCGTATCGCCGCTACCGGTCGCCGGTACTTCCACCACCGGCAGGCCTTTCAGCGCGGCCGGCGGCGGTGCCAGACTGACCCCGGCCTGCGCGCCGATCACCCGCGCCGCGGCCACCAGACCGGGTGAGGCATCACCGCGCGCGGTTCGCTTGAATTCGCGTGCCATAGCGACCTGCTGAACGAACCGACTGGCCTCGCCCACCTTGCAGCCGTGATCGCCAGCGGCACTCAACCACGGAAAATTCAGTTCGGCGGGCTGCAGCGTGTTGTGCTTCACACCATCGCCGCAGACCATGCGCTCATGGTTGTGGTCCGGGCAGAAGCCGGTGGTCAGCAGGCCGGCAAACACCTGGGTGTCGGCCTGCGCCGCGAGCGAATAGGCCATCTCGGCACCCTCGCCGTCACCGCCGACCAGCGGCAGGTGGTAGCCGGGCAGATGCAGGGACGCCTGCAGCCAGCGCGAGAAGTTCTCGACGTCACCGGCGCCGAACGAGCAGGTCGGATCACCCTCGCGCTTGAGCACCCCGCGCAGGTGCGCGATGTCCACAGCGGCAACGATGGCGCCGTCGGCACGCAGGGCTTCGATCGGCAGGCGGCTGGTGTCACCCCCTGGGGTGGGCTCGTGGAACCAGATCACCACCCGCTGCGGCGTGCCTGCCGGCATGTGCACCGGAATCTGCTCGAACCGCCCGTGGCTGAACTGCTGCACGTTGGCCGCCGCCATTGCCGGCAGCGCCGCCAGCGCCAGAACCACACCCATTGCCCTGCCCAGCCCTGCACGCTTCATATCGCATCCCCGATGGAATGCGCACACGATACGCCGCCACCGCGTGCACGGCACGTA
Organism: Stenotrophomonas sp. GD03777; assembly: GCF_029842485.1. Classification (NCBI taxonomy): domain Bacteria; kingdom Pseudomonadati; phylum Pseudomonadota; class Gammaproteobacteria; order Lysobacterales; family Lysobacteraceae; genus Stenotrophomonas; species Stenotrophomonas sp. GD03777. Next base: position 8,520 of record NZ_JAOCGL010000077.1, on the reverse strand, counting down.
CCGGTGCAGGCCGTTGGCGATTCAGTCGGCCGTGGTACGCCGACTGCGCCGGTACAGTGCCAGCGCCAGGTACAGCAGCCAGCCTACGATCACCACGATCACGACCTTCTGGCCCAGCCCGCGCGGCGGACCGGCGCGCCACAACACATGCAGCCACAACAGTACGAACGCCAGCCAGGCCCAGCCCCAGAGCAGGCTCGCGGCGGACTGCCAACCCGGTTCGCGGCGCAGGTACCAGGCCTGCAGCAGCATGCCGACGCTGGCACACAGGAACGCCGTGTTGGCCGCCAGCCCGTGGATGAACGGTGCCAGCAGCGGCGTCGCTTCCGGCAGCCAGCTGTCACCGATGGCGACCGTGGCCAGGCCCAGTGCCGAGACAGTGAACAGCAGCGGCGCCGCCGCGCTGCGCCGCGGGCCGACGCTGCCCCGGTAGAGGCTGATGCCGAGCAGGGCGATCGCCAATGCCAGCAGGCAGTAGGCCGCGCGCAATGCCAGCCCCCACGGCCCGTGCAGATAGAGGCTGAGCGTGGCCCGCACCCAGTCCAGATCGGTGCGTGCGAACTGGGTCCACAGCGCGGTGGCCACGAACAGCAGCAGCGCCGCCAGCGCCAGCAGTGCCGCTGGGCGCGCGCGGCTCATGTGGACGCCTCCGGGTGCCGCGCCAGCCATTCGGCCAACGCCTTGCGATAGCGCTGCAGCTCGTCGGCATACAGGTCCAGCACACATAGCGGGCAACCGCTGCCGCAACATTCGTTCGGACCGGGCTCTTCCGGCGGCAGCGGACGGGGATCGGGATCAGGGACGGACACGGTTGGAAGCGGCAATCGGTGGAAACGGGCCCCAGTGTACCGGGCTGGTTCAGCGGCCCAGCTGCCGGCGCAGGTTGTCGCGCGCGGCAGAGTCGAGGCGCTGGTGGAAGAATTCGCTGAGGAAGATGCGCGGTGCACGCAGCAGGCCCTGCAGGAAACGGCGGCGGCCGGCGCGATACAGGAAGCCTGGCACCACGCCCTTGTACTCTTCGGCCACGCCGCGGTCATAGGCGCTGAACACCGGCTCCGGCGCGGCCAGGATCGCCATGTCGCAGTCCAGGAACAACGCGGCCTCGGCATCGACATCGTCCGGGGCGAGCTCGCCATGGCGGGCAGTCAGCAGAATCAGCTGCTCGACCCGGGCCGCGTCGACCGTGGCAAGTTCCGGCGCCTGTGCGATCGCCTGCAGGGCCAGCTGCGCCGAACGCGCTTCGTTGTCCTTTCGCCCCGCCACATAGATCGCATCGTGGTAGAGCGCGGCCAGGTAGACCTCGGCCGGCTGCTGCCAGCCTGGACCGTCGGCAACCTCCTGGCAATGCTGCAGCACCGCACGCACGTGGCCGAAGTGATGGTAGGCACGTGGTGGCGTTGCATAGCTGTCCTGCAGCGCCTGCCACTGCGCCGGAGCGAGCGTCAGCGGGGAGAAGTCCATGACCGGATCATCCCGCCTGCGCCGGTAGCGGGCAAGCCGGCCATTTTTTCACCACACCCTCACAACGCTCTCCGCACGGGGCCCCAACGCGGTTGTCCACAGCTTTGTCGAGCGCTGGTCCACACCGGCTGTGGATGAACGCGCGGACCGACCAGCGGTCACTGCAGGGGTGCGCGCACAGGTCTACACTCGCCTCAGGCGGGAGCGCCCGCCGCTGCCGGGAGCCGTCATGTACCGTCCTGCCGCCCGATCCGTTCTGCTCGCATTGGCCGCATTGGCGGCACCCTCCGCGATCGCACTGAACCCTGACGCGAGCGAAGCCCCTGCGGTCGCTGCCAGCACCACCGCGCCGACGATTCCAACACCGCAGCAGGTGTTCGCGATTCCACCGGCCATGCTCGATATGCTGCACACCCAGGTGACCCGTCGCAGCTATTCGCGCGAGCAGCGCCTGCAGGCGCTGGTGGAGATGATCTTCGACCGCCATGGCATGGACCTGCAGTACGACGCCGACGCGACCCTTACTGTCAGCGAAATCTGGCAGCAGCGACGCGCCAACTGCCTGGCCTTCACCCTGATGTTCGTCGCACTGGCACGCGAAGCCGGCATCCAGGCGCGCGTGCAGGAAGTTGGCCAGGTGGTGTCGTGGTACCAGGACCATGCCCAAGGCCTGGTCTACAGCGTAGGCCACGTCAATGCCGGGGTCGGCTTTGCCGGCCGCTTCGCCACCGTCGATCTGGATCGCAATGTGCTGTACGACCGCCGCGGGCCGCTGCCGATCAGCCAGGCGCGGGCGTTGGCGCACTTCTACAACAATCGCGGTGCCGAACGCATGGCCAGCGGCGACCTGGCAGGCGCACGTACCTTCTTCGATACCGCGCTGGCGCAGGACGGCAGCTTCGCTGCCACCTGGAACAACCTGGGCGTGCTGGAAAACCGCACGGGCGATACCGCCGCTGCACGCCGGGCTCTGGAAAGGGCGCTGCGACTGGACGGCCGCCAGGATGCTGCACTCACCAACGCCAGCGCCCTCTACCGCAAGCTCGGCATGATTGCGCAGGCCCAGGCGCTGGAGCAGCGGTTGCAATCGGTGCAGCGCGAAGACCCATTCGCGCAGTACATGCTCGGTGCCGAGGCCGAACGCGCCGGGCAACTGCAGCAGGCGATCCGCTATTACCGGCAGGCCGTGCGCCTGTACGACACCGCGCACCAGTTCCACTTCGGTCTGGCGCGGGTCTATTTCCTGGCGGGCCAGCTCAAGCACGCCGATCGTGAGCTGCTGCGTGCACAGAAACTGGGCGGGGCGCCGCAGCAGGCGCGCTACCAGGCCAAGCTGGACAGCCTGGCCCGCTGGCGCGCACAGCAGCAGGCCCGGCGCTGAAGGCCGGTCAGGCCTTCTTGAGGAAGCAGGTCTTCAGGACCAGGCCCTTGATCTTGTCCGAATTGCCTTCGATGTGCTCGGCATCGTCCTCCACCAAACGGATGTTGCGGATCACGGTGCCCTGCTTGAGCGGGATCGAGGAGCCCTTCACCTTCAGGTCCTTGATCACGGTGACGGTGTCACCGGCCTGCAGGGTATTGCCGTTGCTGTCACGCACGACCAGGGTCGAACCGGCACTTTCCTCGGCGGTCCATTCGAAGCCGCAGTCGGCGCAGATCCACAGCGCGCCATCGGCGTAGGTGTTTTCCAGGGTGCACTGCGGGCAGGCAGGGGCAGAAGACATCAGCAAGTACCTCAAAGTGAATCAACAGCTGCCATTGTAACCGCCCGGCTCCCCCGGCATTTTCCGGGCAGTACGCCGCGACCTCCTTGACCCGGCCCGGAACAGGAAACCGCGGGACCTTGCAGTCAGCGGCGAACTGCAGCAGAGTGCGCGGCCCCTGATCGCCCCCGGAACTCCCCATGCGCCTCGGCATCGACTTCGGTACCAGCAACTCCGCCGCCGCCATCGTGCATGAAGGAAAACTGCTGCCGATCCGCTTCGGCGACGCCGAGCAGTTCCGTACCAGCGTGTACTTCCCCGGCGTGGTGCCCGACCCGGATGACTTCCAGCTCGATGACGGCCAGGAGCACCAGCTGCAGCAGATGATCGACAGCGCTGCGCGTGCGGCCCGCGCTGCCGGCCAGGAACGCACGCCGCAGGCGCTGCGCCGCGAAGCCCTGCGCGCGCTGCGCCGGGAATGGATGGAAGCCCGTGCCGGCAAGGAACGCAGTGCCAGCGACCTGCTGCAGAATGCGGTCTACGGTGACGAAGCGCTGGAAGCCTATTTCGAGGAACACGAAGGCAACCTGGTGCAGAGCCCGAAATCGATGCTCGGCTACAACCTGCACCCACGCGCCAAGCAGACCATCACCGGCATCGCCGCGCACATCCTCGAACACATCCGCCTGACCGCCAGCGCCCAGCTCGGCCAGCCGCTGCGAGCGGCCCTGCTTGGGCGTCCGGTGCAGTTCCGCAGCTCGATCGGTGCGGCCGGCAATGACCAGGCGCTGGACATCCTGCGCGAAGCCGCCAGCCAGGCCGGTTTCGACCAGATCGATTTCCTCGAGGAACCGGCCGCGGCGGCCATGCACTATCACGCAGAAAGCCGCGAACGGCACCAGGCCGTGATCGTCGACATCGGCGGCGGTACCACCGATATCGCCCACGCCGAAGTCGGCGGCGACGACGCCCCGCGCATCCACCGCGCCTGGGGCATCGCCCGCGGCGGTACCGACATCGACTTGGCGCTGAGCCTGTCCAGCTACATGCCGCTGTTCGGCCGCGGCATCACCCGCGTGCCCGTCCATCACTATGTGGAAGCGGCCACCGTGCAGGACATGACCCGCCAGCGCGACTTCCGCCAGCACAAGTATGACCATGTCGACAATCCGTGGGGCGCGCGCCTGCAGGCCCTGCAGGACACCGGCAATACCGCCCGCCTGTACCGCGACGTCGAGCGCGCCAAGATCGCCCTCAGCGCCGCCAGCGAACATCGCAGCACGCTGGACTACATCGCCCGCGAACTGCATGCCGACAGCAGCGCCGACGGCCTGGCCGCAGCCGCGCATGGTTATCTGGAGCAGCTCCGGGAGCTGCTGGCCCAGGTCCGCAGCGACATCGGCGGCGACCCGGACGCGGTGTTCCTGACCGGCGGCATGTCCCGCGCCGGGTATCTGCGCCAGGCCGTTGCGGAGGCCTTCCCGGGCGCCCGCATGGTCCACGGCGAGCCCTCGCTGGGCGTGGTCCAGGGCCTTGCTTTGGCGGCAGCAAGCCAGGATTAACAAAACGTTACGCGATCTAAGTTACTCTTGGTCGGCTAGAACCCTGCTGCACCTTCCACCGGCCACGCCGGTGTGTGTCCACGGTGCAGCCTGGCCCGCCCTGCGGGCCTAGCGGCCATGCCTTCCTGGCTCGTTCATGGTCCGCGTACCACCGGAGCCGCCATCGAGACCCGCTTTGGGCACCCGCCAGGCCCCTGAGGCCTTACAACCTGACGCAGCACATGCACCCATCGACTGCCGCCGTTGTGACGCGGTCTGTTGCCGGCTGCCCGTGTTGCTGCAGCCCGGCGACCACGTGCCCGGCCAGTTCCTGTCACGCGACACCCACGGCCGTGCCGTGATGGCGCGCAACGAGGAAGGCTGGTGTGCGGCGATCGATCCCTATCACCTGCGCTGCACGATCTATTCGCAGCGCCCGGCGATCTGCCGCCAGTTCTCGATGGGCGGCAGTGACTGCCGCCGTGAGCGGCAGGACTACCTGCGCCAGGCCGATGCCTGGGCGCTTTCCTCCCCTTCCACCTGACAGGAGCAACCATGCCCCGCAAGGCAAAGACCCCCGCGAAGGCCAGCAACAGCATCCGCAGCGAACGCAAGGGCGCGGCCGCCAGCACCGTGGTCAGCAGCGATTCGATCGCTTCGGACCTGGCAGCGTTCCGCAAGGCCGGTGGCAAGATCGAAGTCCTCGGCACCACCTGGGCGCTGAAGAAAGCCAGCTGACCCAGTACCGACCGCGGCGGCGCTGCCGCCGCGGCCTGCCGGATCGCGCTCAGCGATCCAGGCTTACCCGAACACTGCCCGAATGCGACTGGATGCGGATATCACCGTCGCCGCTGCCCAGCCGCGTATCAAGATGGCTGCCGGGGCCGTAGCGCGGCCGCTCCACCTGGCCGGCATCGCTGTTGATCGACCCGCTGAAGCTGTTCACCGACAGCTGCGCCGAAACCGCGCGTGGCAGGCGCAGGTTGACCGACGCACTCACCGATTCGACATTGATCCGGCCCCCCGGCGCCAGCCCGGCCGCCGACAGATCGATGCTGCCCGATACGGTTTCCACCGCCAACCGCTGCACCCGCCCGGCATCGACCTCGACCCGGCCGGATACCGTCTGTGCACCGATGTCACCTGACACGCCGCCGCCGGCCTCGATCCGGCCACTGACCGTATTCACATCCAGCTTCGGGGTCTGCAGGCGCGCGCTGACACCGCCACTGACCGTGTTGAGCTTGCTGTCGCCGCTGCGACCGGAGGCGCTCAGGCTGCCGCTGACCGTGTCGGCCTGCAGGCGACGCACATCGATGCCGCTGATGTCCTGGTTGGCACTGACCGTGCTCAGCAGCAGTTCCACCGAACGCGGCACGTTCAGCACCAGCGTCGCGCCACCGTTGTTGTTGCGACGCGGATACTCGATTTCCCAGCGTACGCGGTTGGCACTCTTCTCCTGGCGCAGCTGGAGGCCATCGCTGAGCGTACCGGTAAGCTGCACGTCGTTGCGGTCCCAGCCACGCACGGTCACCTTGCCGGCCACGTTGCTCAGTTCGATGCGACCGCCCGCAGCCAAGGTGTGGCGCTCGTCGATGCGGGTGTCGGCCAGCGCCACGGCAGGGGACAGCAGCAGTGCGACACAGCAGGAAATCAGGGTTCGGGTCATGGGGGTCTCCTCAGGTCGTCAGGCCGTACTCGGCGGCATAGGCCGCCTGCCGGGTCAGTTCCAGCCGCAGCGCATAGGTGCGCTTGAGCTGGCCAAGCAGGTGAGGCGCACGCGGGTCCTGCGCCAGGGCGGCACGGATCTGCGCCGCGCTTTCATCCAGTTCGTGCAGGGCCGGCTGCCATTCCGGCGCCCGTCCATCGGGCAGCGAAGCGACGGCCTGCTGATATTGCTCGGTCATCGCCGCGGCCTGCAGCTGCAGGGCGGACGGCGCCGGCGTATCCGGCTGCGCATGCCGCCACGGCGCCACCGCATACAGTGCCAAGCTGGCAGCCAGGGCAGCGCCGGCCGGCAACCACCAGCGGCGCCGCGAACGCACCGGCAGGACCACCACGTTGTCCGTTGGCGCGGGCGCTGCCTGCGATTCACGCGGCGGCAGCCGGGCGGACAGGCGCGCCCAGCCATCGGCGGGAACATCTCGCTCGCTGGGCAACGCGCGCAGCCGGGCCAGCAGATCGTGATCGGAATCGTGTTCGTGTGTACTCATGTCATGTCTCCCAGCCGTGCGCGCAGCAGGCCGCGCGCACGATGCAGCTGTGCCTTTGAACTGCCGACGGCCATCTGCAGCTGCTCGGCGATTTCCTGGTGCTTCCAGCCTTCGATGTCGTGCAGTACCAGTACCGCACGCGCCCTCGGAGGCAGCGTCGCGAGTGCGCGCTCCAGGTCGCGCTCGGTACCGGCACAACGGTCGTGCACCGCCAGCTCCTGCAGGCCGCCGTCGACCTCCTCCAGACTGTCGTGGTCCTGCCCGGCGGCGCGCCCGCGCAGTTCCATCAGTGCAGCGTTGACGCCCAACCGGTGCAACCAGGTCGACAGGCTGCTTTCGAACCGGAACCCCGGCAGCGCCTTCCATGCCTGCAGGAACGCTTCCTGCAGGGCATCCTCGGCACGCGCCTGCTGGCCCCCGCACAGGCGCCACAGTACAGCGAACACGCGCGGCGCATGGCGCCGGTACAGCAGTTCGTAGGCCGCAGTGTCACCGGCGGCGGCCGCCCGCACCAGGGCGGGTTCGTCGACAGGGGCGTGGGCGGCAGGCGGCGCTGGCATGGTGGTGTCGAGCATATCGCTTGGATGCGGCGACCCGGAAAAAGGTTTAGAGCCGATCGCCGATCAAGGCCATGCAACCTTTTCGACGATGGCTGCATCCATGGAAGGTCATTCGAGAAAACACCTCCAGGGAGTTCCGCCATGTCCAGCCCGTCCTGCGCCGCCCTGCTGGTAATCGTCGCTTGCGTCGTGCTGCAGGCATCGGGCCTGTCCTTGCGGTTGTGCCCCGACAACGGCCGCGCCTGCCTGCAGCAGCATCGACAGGAGCTGGTCTGCCTGGCGTGGTCGCCGATGGTCGAAACCCCGGCACGCGCCGGGTAACATCGAGGCCGTTCCCGCCACCTGTTTTCGCCCCCATGATGTTGTCGCTGAAGGATCACCTGCCGGCCTGGAGCCACCCATGGCTGAACTACGCGGGCGTGGCCCTGCAGATCGTGCTGGTGCTGCTGGTCGCCTGGCTGCTGCGGGTACTGGCCCGTCGCCTGATCCGGCGCTTTGCCGAGCACTACACGCTGCCACCTGAAATGGTGATGGGCGCGCGCCGGATCACCAGTTTCGTGGTCTATTTCAGCGCCCTGCTGTATATCCTCAGCCTGCTCGGCGCGAAGCCTTCAGTGCTGTGGACCGCGTTCACCGGCTTCGCGGCCGTGGGCGCAGTGGCCTTCTTCGCGGCCTGGAGCGTGCTCTCCAACATCTTCTGCACGTTGCTGATCTTCACCACTCGCCCGTTCCGCCTGCATGACTACATCGAAGTGCTGGAGAACGGCGAGAAGCCGGGACTGAAGGGGCGGGTGATCGACGTGAACCTGATCTACACCACGCTGCAGGAAACCGGCGACGGCCATGAGGGTACGGTGCTGCAGCTGCCGAACAACCTGTTTTTCCAGCGCACGGTGCGCCGCTGGCGCGACCCGGCGCAGGCCCCCGGCGGCATCCAGGGCGACGGCTGAGGGTGGGGTTTTCGGCAGGGCTGCGCCCTGCACCTGCAGAGGCCGAAGCCGAAGCAAGATCAAGAGCGGCATTCCGTGGGATGGCGGGGCGG
>NZ_JAOCGL010000076.1:0-20662 GCF_029842485.1 Stenotrophomonas sp. GD03777 | reverse complement strand
GCTGTTGCTCTGGCTCGTAGCAGGTGCAGGGCGCAGCCCTGCCAAGCAAACCCCACCCTATACTTGCCGCCGTGACTGCCTTCCCTGCCCTCGTTCCGCTGGATGCGCCGCTGCTGGTGGGTTACAGCGGCGGTGTCGACTCGACCGTGCTGCTGCACTGGCTGTGGCGCTGCGCACAGGCCTCCGGCACGGCGCTGCGTGCGGTGCACGTACACCATGGCCTGCAGGCCGATGCGGACGCCTGGGTGCTGCATTGCCAGCAGCAATGCGCGGCACTGGGCATTGAACTGGCCGTGCATCACGTGCAGGTCGACAAGCGCGCGGGCCTCGGCCTTGAAGGCGCGGCGCGGCAGGCACGACGTGCAGCGTTCGCCGCCGAACTGCGCGACGGCGAAACGCTGGCACTGGCGCAGCACCAGGACGATCAGGCCGAGACCTTCCTGCTTCGTGCCCTGCGCGGATCCGGCGTCGATGGCCTTGCCGCGATGTCCGCACACAGCCGCCTTGGCGAACAGCCTCTATGGCGGCCGCTGCTGGCGGTGCCACGCAGCGCACTGCTCGACTACGCGCGACAGCACGCGCTGCGCTGGATCGAAGACCCCAGCAATGGCCACGACCACGCCGATCGCAACTTCCTGCGCCTGCAGGTGCTGCCGTTGCTGCGCCAGCGCTGGCCGCATGCGGCTGCGGCATTGGCGGGCAGCGCAATGCACTGCGGGCAGACCCGTGCTCTGCTGGACGAGGAAGACGCCGAGCTGATCGCGCACCTGGAAGTGGCACCACGCGTGCTTTCGCTGCAGCTGCTGCGCCAGGTGTCACCGGGGCGTGCCGCGCGCGTGCTGCGCGCCTGGGTGATCGGCCACGGTGCCGCCCCACTGCCGGCCACGGTACTGCAGCAGGGTCTGCACGAACTGCTGCCGGCCAGCAACGATCGCCAGGCGCGGCTGCGCTGGCACGAGCATGCCATCCAGCAATGGCGCGAGCACGCCTATCTGCTGCCCGCGCAGCTGCCATCGCTGCCCCGCGGATGGCAGGCCGAATGGGATGGGCGTGCCCCCCTGCCGCTGCCCGATGGTGGCCAACTGCGCCTGCAGGGCGCCGTGGCCTTCGAACGCCCGCTTCAGGTCCGTGCGCGCGTGGGCGGCGAGCGCATCGTGCTGCCCGGTCGCCCGCATTCGCATGCACTGAAGGACTGCCTGCAACGCGAGCACCTGGCCCCCTGGCGGCGCGCCCAGCTGCCGCTGATCTTCGATGGGCCACAGTTGCTCGCTGCCGGCGACGTGGTCATTGCGGCCCCTCTGCAAGCCTGGTTGCAGGCCCAGAATGCTCAGCTGCAGTGGCGTCCCGGCGGCTGGTGAATTGACCCCCGCGCGCAGCCCGTCCACACTTGCCGCATGGCCAAGAAGTCCCCCGAAAACGCCTCCCCGGTCGCCCAGTTCGAGCAGTCGCTCGAATCGCTGGAACAGCTGGTGGAGCAGATGGAAACCGGCGAGCTGAGCCTGGAAGCCTCGCTCAGTGCTTACGAACGCGGCGTCGGTCTGTACCGCCAGTGCCAGCAGGCGCTGGAACGGGCCGAACTGCGCGTGCGCCTGCTCAGCGATCCGGCGCAGCCGGAAGCATCCGAGCCTTTCGATCCGCCCAGCCATGACGGCTGAGGTTCTGTTCGCGCGCTGGCGCGACCGTATCGAAAGCCAGCTCGACGCCGCCCTGCCCTCGCCCGCCGAAGCACCGCAGCGCCTGCACCAGGCCATGCGCTATTCGGTGCTGGGCGGTGGCAAACGCATGCGACCGCTGCTTGTGTACGCCAGTGGTCATCTGTTTGGCGCGCAGCCTGAACACCTTGACGCAGCGGCGATGGCCGTCGAGCTCATCCACGCGTATTCGCTGGTGCACGACGACCTGCCGGCCATGGACGACGACGCGCTGCGCCGCGGCAAGCCGACCACCCACATCGCCTTCGACGAAGCCACCGCGATCCTGGCCGGCGACGCCCTGCAGACCCGTGCCTTCGGCCTGCTGGCCGATGCGCCACTGCCCGCCACGCTGCGCGTGGCCTGCCTGCAGACCCTGGCCCACGCCTCCGGTGCCTCCGGCATGTGCGGCGGCCAGGCGCTGGACATCGATGCCACCGGCCAGCAGCAGACGCTGGCGGCACTGACCCGCATGCACGCGCTGAAAACCGGCGCGCTGATCCGTGCAGCGGTGCGCATGGGAGCGCTGTGCGGCCAGGCCCACGAACCACAGCTGGCCCAGCTGGACGGCTTCGCCGACGCGCTCGGCCTGGCCTTCCAGGTCCGCGATGACATCCTCGATGTCGAAGCCAGTTCCGAACAGCTGGGCAAGACCGCCGGCAAGGACCAGGCGCAGGACAAGAGCACCTTCCCCGCGCTGCTCGGCATGGACGGTGCGAAGGCGCAGCTGCGCGAACTGGCCGCACGCATGCAGGCTACGTTGGCCGGCCATGGCGAAGAGGCCGACGCGCTGCGCGCGCTGGCCACGCTGGCGGTGGAACGCGATCACTGATCGCTGGCGTGATGCTGCCGCCAAACAGGAACGCCCGGCAATGCCGGGCGTTCCTGTTTGCGCGTGCGGCCGGAATTACTTGATCAGGCGCAGCGCGAACGGGTAGCGGTAGGCTTCGCCGTTGTTGGCCTTCACGGCGGCGATGATGCAGAACACCAGGTTCAGGATGCCGACGATCGGCGCCAGGATGCCGCCGATGATCACGATGGTCAGCACGATGCAGATCAGCATCGCGATGGTGATGGTGATCTGGAAGTTCAGCGCTTCCTTGGCCTGGTCTGTCACGAAGGACTTGCTGGCGTCATCCTTGTTGATCAGCCAGATGATCAGCGGGCCGATGAACCAGGTGAAGATGCCCAGCAGGTGCGCGGCCAGCGCCATCGTGCGCTGGTCGGCCGGGGCATTGGTGGTTGCCGGCGGCGGCGGGACGTTATCGAATTCACTCACGACAAAACTCCTTTTCATTGGGTGGTCTTGACCCACCAGCACCAAGCTGGATGCGTCAGGCGGGCATAGCTTACGCCATCGATGCCATCAATCATTACCGGCAATGGTCATCCGCCCCAGCAGGATCGAGCCGGTCCGGATGTGCGAGCGCGGGTCGACGTCGCTGCCGACCGCCTCGATGCTGCTGAACATCTCGCGCAGGTTGCCGGCGATGGTGATGCCGTCCACCGGGTACTGGATCTCGCCGTTCTCGACACGGAAGCCGCCGGCGCCGCGCGAATAGTCGCCGGTCACCCCGTTCACACCTTGCCCCATCAGCTCGGTCACCAGCAGGCCGTCACCCATCTGCCGGGCGATCTCTTCGAGCGAGCCGGCATTGGCCGCCAGCTGCAGGTTGTGCACACCGCCAGCATTGGCGGTGGTCTGCAGGCCCAGCTTGCGCGCCGAATAGCTGCCCAGCACATAGCGCTGCAGCACGCCGTCACGGACCAGCGCCGAAGCACGGGTGGCCACGCCGTCGCCGTCGAAGGCGGCCGAGCGCAGGCCGCGGCGCAGGTGCGGCAGTTCGTCAATCTGCATCCACTCCGGGAACAGGCGCTGGCCGACGCTGTCCAGCAGGAAACTGGCCTGGCGGTACAACGCGCCGCCGGACACTGCCGACAGCAGGTGGCCGACCAGGCTGCGCGCCACTTCCGGGGCGAACAGCACCGGCATGCTGCCAGTGGCCAACGAACGCGGCTGCAGGCGGGCCACGGTGCGCTCGGCGGCGCGGCGGCCGACCAGACCCACGTCTTCCAGGTCCCCCTGCGCCAGCGCGCTGGTATACCAGCCATCGCGCTGCATGCCGTCGCCCTGCCCGGCGATCAGCGCGCAGCCGACCGAATGGTGGGTGCCTCGCTCACGACCGAAGAAGCCATGCGAATTGGCGTACACCGACAGGCTCTGCATGCTCGATACGGAAGCGCCCTCGGAATTGCGGATCTGCGCATCGGCCTCGCGGCCAGCGGCCTCGCAGGCCAGGGCCAGGTCCACCGCCTCATCGGCCTGCAGCGCCCACGGGTGCCAGCCATCCAGGTCCGGGAAGTCGGTGGCCATCAGCGCGGCCTCGGCCAGGCCGGCGGCCGGGTCATCCTCGGTATGCCGGGCAATCGCGCAGGCCTGCTCGACCGTAGCGGCCAGGCTGGCCTCGTTCAGGTCGCCAGTGCTGGCACTGCCCTTGCGCTGCCCGAAATAGACGGTCACGGCGATGCCACGGTCACGCGTGGACTGCACAGTCTCGACCTCGCCGAGGCGGACATTGACCTCCAGGCCCCGGTCCTCGCTGCAGCTGACCTCGGCTTGGCTGGCGCCCAGCGCGCGGGCGCGGTCGAGCAGCTGCTGGGAGAGGTCGGCCAGCCGTTCCAGCCGGGCCAGGCTGTCGTCGCCGACGGCCACTTCAGGGGCGATCACGTTCAATGCTTTATCCTGTACGGGTTGGGCCCGGCATCACGCCGGGCGACTTTTTTTGAAATCAGGTAGGGACGATGCGCGGACGCGACGAAGAAACCGGTGAATTCCACGACAAGAGCCGCAGCCAGAACCGGCGCGATGCACTCGACGTGCTGGCCCTGGGTGAGAAGCTGGTGTCGCTGACCCCGGCCCAGCTGGCGCGCCTGCCGATTCCGGAAGACCTGCTGCCGCACATCGCCGAGTGCAAGCGCATCACCGCCCACATCGCCCACAAGCGCCAACTGGCGTTCCTGGCCAAGCACATGCGCCGCGAAGAAGAGGCCACGCTGGATGCGATCCGCGATGCGCTGGACGCCAACAGCGAAACCGGCCGCCGCGAAGTGGCGATGATGCACCGCGTGGAAGACTGGCGCGACCGCCTGCTGGCCGACGGTGACAAGGCGCTGGCCGCCCTGCTCGATGACTATCCGCAGGCGGACCGCCAGCAGCTGCGCACGCTGGTACGCAACGCGCAGGCCGAAAAGGCGAAGAACAAGCCGCCGCGCGCTTACCGCGAGATCTTCCAGGTGCTGCGCGGCCTGATGCTGCCGGCCGCGCTGGGCCTGAAGGCCGGCGCCGAAGACGCCGACCACATCGGGACCGGCGAAGCCGACGAGGACTGAGTCCGCGCCGGCCCGGGCGGTTGCTGTGGCCATCGCCACGCTCAGGCCTGGGTACCGCCGACGGTGATGCCCTCGATCAACAGCGAGGGCTGGCCGACCCCCACGGGCACGCTCTGCCCGTCCTTGCCGCAGATGCCCACGCCCTCGTCCAGGGCCAGGTCATTGCCGACCATGCGCACCTTCTGCATGGTTTCCGGGCCGTTGCCGATCAGGGTCGCGCCCTTCACCGGCGTGGTGATACGGCCGTCCTCGATCAGGTAGGCCTCGGTGGCCGAGAACACGTACTTGCCACTGGTGATGTCGACCTGGCCACCGCCGAAGTTGACCGCGTACAGGCCCTTCTTCACCGAACGGATCATCTCCTGCGGATCGTGCTCGCCGGCGCGCATGTAGGTGTTGGTCATGCGTGGCATGGTCAGGTGCGCGAACGATTCGCGGCGCCCGTTGCCGGTCGGGGCCATGCCCATCAGCCGCGCATTGAGGCTGTCCTGCATGTAGCCGACCAGGATGCCGTCCTCGATCAGCGTGGTGCACTGGCTGGGGTGGCCTTCATCGTCGATGTTCAACGAACCGCGGCGGCCGTCGAGGGTGCCGTCGTCGACGATGGTCACCCCCGGTGCCGCCACACGCTCGCCGATGCGGCCGGCGTAGACGCTGGTGCCCTTGCGGTTGAAGTCGCCTTCCAGGCCGTGGCCGACCGCTTCGTGCAGCAGCACGCCCGGCCAACCCGGGCCGAGCACCACCGGCATCATGCCGGCCGGCGCCGGCACTGCTTCCAGGTTCACCAGCGCCTGGCGCAGCGCTTCCTGGGCGAGGGCTTCGGGGCGGCCGCTGGCAAACAGGTCTTCGTAGCCATAACGGCCACCGCCACCGGCATAGCCGGACTCGCGACGGCCGTTGTGCTCGACGATCACCTGCACATTCAGGCGTACCAGCGGACGCACATCGGCCGCCAGCACACCGTCGCTGCGGGCGATCAGCACCGTATCGACGCCGCCGGACAGGCTCACCATCACCTGCCTCACGCGCGGGTCGGCGGCACGCAGGTAACCATCCAGGCGCTTGAGCACCTCGACCTTGGCTTCGTTGCCGATACCATCGATCGGGTCCAGCGCCGGGTACAGTGCGCGCGCATTGCCGCGCAGCAGCGATCGCCCGGACTGCGCACCGCCCTCACGCGAGATCGCGCGCGCCGACTGCGCCGCCGCCAGCAGCGCGTCGGCATGGATGTCATCGGAGTACGCAAATCCGGTCTTCTCGCCGGAAATCGCACGTACGCCCACCCCCTGCTCGATGGAATGGGCACCGTCCTTGACGATGCCGTCTTCCACGCTCCAGCTCTCGCGGCGGGCGTGCTGGAAATAAAGGTCGCCGAAGTCGACACCGGGGCCGAGCAACTGGCCGAAGGTGCGCTCAAGGCCAGCGGTATCCAGGCCGCCGGGGCGAAGCAGGCGGTCTTGGGCAAGCGTCAGGGCGATATCAGTCATGGTTTCGATCTGGGGGTGCGGGGGCGCTCAGGCAAGCCCCGTGAACAGGGAACCGCGCTCAGCGCGAGCGCGGCAGGTCGGTGACGGTCGGCGGAATGGCCGGTGCAGACGCCGGCTCGGGCGGTGATGGGGACTTGTCGCGGCTGCGCTCGATCACTTCCACCTTCGGCTCCTTCCATGGACCGGTCACCTTGTAGGTTCGGGCGCCAATCTCGCCCAGCGGCTTGGACAATACCGCATTGGTGGCCGCGCCCAGCGCGGCCCCCACCGGGCCGCCGGCCACCG
Source organism: Stenotrophomonas sp. GD03777 (assembly GCF_029842485.1). NCBI lineage: Bacteria > Pseudomonadati > Pseudomonadota > Gammaproteobacteria > Lysobacterales > Lysobacteraceae > Stenotrophomonas > Stenotrophomonas sp. GD03777. The sequence continues at coordinate 13,809 of NZ_JAOCGL010000076.1, read as the reverse complement.
CACCGACCACGGTCAGCAGGTTGCCCGCGCGCGGGTTGACGTCGATGGTCTGGTCGAACCGCTGGTTGCGCAGGTCGGCCTGGCCACGGATGGTGATGTTGGCCGCCGGGCCTTCGATCAGCACCTTGTCGGTGCGCGCCATGCCCTGGCCGAACTGCATGCTGCCGTCGATCTGGTTGAACGCGAAGCCCTTGGAGAAAAAGTCGCGGAAGTCGAACATCAGGCGCCGCGGCAGCTGCGCGACGCTGAGCAGGCCCAGCACGCGGCCGGCGCCTGGCTCCAGCTCCAGCAGCTGGCCATTGCGCGCGTGCAGGTCGAGGCTGCCCTGCAGGTTGCCCAGCTGGAAGTCCGACGGGCCTCCGCTCCACGAGGCCTGCAACTGCGCCTGGCCGGAACCGCCGCGCAACTGGCCGCCGTAATCAAGATTCTGCATCAACCCACCCAGATCCTCGCTGCGCACCTGTGCGGTCAACTCGGTACGGGCACCACCGGTCCGGCCCAGCCAGCGACCGCTGATGTCGATCTCCTGGTCCGGCGCACGGAAACGCAGCGCATCCACGTTCAGGCCATTGGCCAACGGTCGCGTGCGCAGCACCGCCTGGCCCAGCACCACCTTGCCGAACTTCAGGTCGGCAATGTCCAGCGCGAACGGCGGCAGCTTGGCCGGGTCCATGTCGTTGGCACCGGCCTGTACCCGCGCCGGTGCAACCGGCGCGCCCGGTGCCGCCGGCAGTGACTGCCAGTGCACGCGGTCAAGCTGGCCACTGATCGTGCCACCGTCCGCATTGGGGACAGTCAGGCGTCCGGCCAGCGACGGGCCGTCCAGCCGCACATCCAGTGCCTGTGAGCCCGGGTGCAGCTGCAGCCGGGTCTGCTCGAACACGCCGCCGATCAGCTTCAACTGGCCAACCTGCACGTCCACCGCTCGCAGCGGCATCGCATCGTCGTCCCCGCCACCCCGCGCCAGGCCGATCCACTCCAGCGCATCCAGCGTCGCGCTGCGGCCATTGACCGTCAGCCCGCTCGGCGGCGGCTCACGATCAACATGATCACTGCCCAGCGTGACCTGCACGCCGGTCTGGTTGTTGTGGCTGCGTGCGGCCAGGGCCAGGCGCTGGCCGAAGGCCACATCGATGCGGCCGGCGCCCATCGGCAACTGCGCGGCCACCGTGGTCGCCAGCGCTTCGGCGGCCGGCTTGTCCAGCGGTGCCGGCAGGTCCAGCCGGGTGCCGACCAGGTCCGAACTCAACCGCAGTTCACTCGGCGGCGCGGGCGCCCCCGGGGCCACCTTGGGCAGGTTGACCGCGATGGTCCACGCTGAAGTGCCGGTGATGTAGGGCTTGAGCCAGGTCATTTCCGGTGCGCGGTCGATCAGTACGCCCGCATCAAGATGCGCCGTCAGCTGCGATTCGAAAGCCCGCGTGCTGTCGTGCACGTAGCCACCAGCGCGCAGGCTCAGGCGGCCATCCTGGCCGAGGTGGCGCACCGCCAGTTCCTCAGCGCCGAAGCCGCCATTGCTGTAGCGCGCCTGCCCTCGCATGTTGTCGAAGGCCAGCTGGAAGCGCTTGTCGACCAGCTTCACGCCGGTCAGGTCGACCGTCCCCTGCAGATGACCACCGCCTTCATCGTGGTGCAGCGGCTGCAGCAGATCGAAAGTCACATGCGCCGGACCACTGGCGACCAGGTTGTCCAGCGTATCGCCGTAATCCTTGTGCAACGGGCTCTGGCGCAGCATCGCCAGCAGCTTGCCGGCCTCGCTCGGCGCGTCGGCGCGCACGTACAGCGGCTGATGGCCGAAGTCCGGAATGCCCGCTTCGAATTTCTGTACCGCCACGCCGGCAAGATCACCCCGTCCACGCATGTCGAAGCCAGGGCCGATGAAGGCGATGTCGGCGTCGACCTGGCGCATCAGCGGCCAGTCGTGCTGGAAGCGGATGTCGCCATTGGTGATGTGGCCGGTGGCCTCGAAGCGGCCATCATTGTTGTCGAACGGCCAGTCGTCCAGGTCACCGGTGACCAGGCCGACACCCCCACGCACCTGGCCGCCGGCTAGTGCCATGTCCAGCCAGTCGGTGGCGCCCTTGCTCATCTTGGAGTGGATCCAGAAGCGCTTGGCCGCCGTCATCGGCACGTCGTCCAGCTTCGCGGCCAGCTGCAGCCATGGCCGCGTACCGTCGCCCTGGAACCAGACGCCGCCGCGCACGTCGGCCGCGTAGTCGGTGCCTTCCACGCGCATGGCCGGCGTTCCGATCCGCCAACCGCCGCCCTCGTCGCGCCACCCCACGACCTGTCCGGCCAGATGCAGGTCATGCCGCACGCCAAAGCCGGTCGGCCAATCGAACTGCAGCTGCCGTTGCGGCTGCAGCTGCAGGCTGAAGCCATCGGCATCGCCTTCGAAATGTCCACCCAGGCCGCGCAGGCCCGGAGAATCACCGACGCTGGCAAAGCCCAGTGACTGCAGTTCGCCCTGTGCCCGCAACGGGCCATCGCGTTCGCCGGCCAGCTGCAATCGGCGCACCTCCAGCTGCGGCCTGGACAGGAACAGCCAGCGACGCAGGCCCGGCTCAAGGCGATCACTCAGAGCCAGCGCACGCAGTGCGATGCCGGCCTGCACCGCACCGGCGTTCACCCGCAGCTGCTTGCCGATCTGCAGCTGCAGGCCATCGAGCTGCTGTGCGCCATCTTCGGTCTTCAGGCGCAGGCGCGGCACCTGCAACGCCCAGCCATCGGCCTGGCGCTGCCAGCGCAGGCGGACCTGCAGCCGCTGCAGCTGCAGCTGCGGCGCTGCCACGCCGGGCATCGGTGCACCGTCGACGCGCACGTCCCGCAGGTCCGAATCGGTGGTCAGCGCGACCGGCGCGAAATCACGCAGGGTCAGCCACAGGTTCAGCTCGCCCTTGCCCTCGCGCAGGCGCACGCCGCCGGCCGCCAGCAAGGGCGACCAGGCATGGAAATCGACCGGGTCGGCACCCAGCCAGGCCTGGCCGTTGCCGCGCATGCGGTCCACGTCCAGTACCGCGGTCAGCGGCAGCGCTTCGGCCTGCGCCCAGGCGCGTACACCCACGCGCAGGCGATCGCCATTGACCCGCATGCGCAGGTCGATGCGCGGCAGCGTGGTGTCGATGCCGATCCCCGGCGCGTGCACGCCCAGACGGCCGCCGATCACCTGCAGCTCGCCGAGCCGGCGCAACGCATCCAGCGGATCCCCCCCGTTGTCGGATTGCGGCAACCCGCGCACCGACCAGCGTCCGTCTTCGCCCTGCTGCAGGTCCAGGGCCAGGCCACGCAGGCGCAATTCGGTCAGCGAGCGCCCGGGCAGCAGCCCGCTGTACATCGATACCAGCACCTCGGCCTCGCCGATCGCCAGGCCCTGTCCGGCGCCGATGCGCAGGCCCTTCAGCTGCAGCAGCGGGCCACGACGGGTCCAGGCCGTCTGCAGCTGCTCGAAACGCACCGGCTGGCCGGCCCGCTCACTCAGCCAGGCGGCGATCCTGTCGGGATGACGCTCGGCCAGCGGCAGCAGCTGGCTGAAGGTACCCACCAGCAGTGCAAGCCCGACCAGGCCCACCGCACAGGCGGCAATGAAATGACGGCGGATCCTTCGCAGTCGCAGGCGCGGCGGCGCGCTCATCGGCCACCGCCGGCCTGCAGCCGGCGAGGATCAGAGCAGAACGACATCGAATTGCTCCTGCAGGTACTGCTCATCCGCCTGGAAGCGGATGCTCTTGCCGAGAAACTCTTCCAGCTCGGCCACCGCCGAGGATTCCTCATCGGTGATGCGCGCGACCACCTTGGTCGATGCGATCACCAGCAGGCGCGCGGCATCGAACTGGCGCACGGCACGGGTGATCTCGCGGAAGATCTCGTAGGTCACCGTCTCGGTGGTCTTGATGCTGCCGCGGCCACTGCACTGCGGGCAGGTCTCCGACAGCTGGCGCTCCAGGCTTTCCACCGTGCGCTTGCGGGTCATCTCCACCAGGCCCAGCGGCGAGAAGTCGTACACCGTGGTCTTGGCATGGTCGCGGGCCAGCGCCTTTTCCAGCGTGCGCAGCACCTGACGGCGATGCTCTGCATCATCCATATCGATGAAGTCGATGATGATGATGCCGCCCAGGTTGCGCAGCCGCAGCTGACGCGCCACTGCCTGCGCCGCTTCCAGGTTGGTGCGGAACACCGTCTCTTCCAGGTTGCGCTGGCCGAGGAACGAGCCGGTATTGACGTCGATGGTGGTCATCGCCTCGGTCTGGTCGATCACCAGGTAGCCACCGGATTTGAGCGGCACCTGCTTGTCCAGCGCGCGGCCGATCTCGTCTTCCACGCCGAACATGTCGAAGATCGGGCGGTCGCCGGAATACAGCTCCAGCTTTTCGGCCAGCACCGGCATGTACTTGGCGACGAAGGCCTGCAGCTGGCCGAAGGTCTCCTTCGAGTCCACCTTCACCTTGTCCACGTCCTTGCGGATCAGGTCACGCACGGACCGCAGCGGCAGGCTCAGGTCTTCATAGATGATGCTGCACGACGGCGCTTCGCGGCCGCGGCGCTCGACCACGTTCCACACGCGCGACAGGTAGGCGATGTCCTCGGCGATGGCCTCGGCCGGCTGCCCTTCGGCGTTGGTCCGCACGATGTAACCGTAGCCACCATGCTGCGCCGACAGTTCGGTCACCAGCGCCTTCAGGCGGGCGCGCTCGGTTTCGTCCTCGATGCGCGCCGACACGCCCACTACCTTGGACTGCGGCAGCAGCACCATGTAGCGCGAGGGAATGCTGATCTGCGTGGTCAGGCGGGCGCCCTTGGTGCCGATCGGGTCCTTCACCACCTGCACCACGATGTCCTGGCCGTCACGCAGCAGCTCGACGATCGGCACGCTGGCCGGCGGCGGCAGGGTGGTGTTCTCGGTGTCGGCGCTGGCCACCGGTGCCGGGCGCACCACGTCGTTGGCGTGCAGGAACGCGGCGCGCTCCAGGCCGACTTCGACGAAGGCGGCCTGCATGCCGGGCATGACCCGCTGCACCTTGCCCTTGTAGATGTTGCCGACCACGCCACGGCGCCAACCGCGCTCGATGTGCAGTTCCTGCAGCATGCCGTTTTCGATCACCGCGACCCGGGTCTCGCGCGGGGTCACATTGACCAGGATTTCCTCAGACATCGGCAGCCTCCCTGGCGGCATCGGCAGTGGGGACCGGCACGCCACAGCGCGCCAGCAGACGATCGGTATGCAGCAGCGGCAGCCCCATCACGCCGGAGTAGCTGCCGGAAAGATGTTCGATCCAGCGTTCGGCCCCGCCCTGGATGGCGTAGGCACCGGCCTTGTCCAGCGGCTCGCCGGTGGCGACATAGGCGGCGATGTCGGCGGCGTCGATCGGGGCGAAGGTCACTTCGGAAATGACCAGCTCGCTGTCCAGGCCGCCCGCACCGACCACCACCACGGCGGTCATCACCTGGTGGGTGCGCCCGGCCAGCCGCGCCAGCATCGCCCGCGCGTCAGCGGCATCGACCGGCTTGCCGAAGACCTCGCCATCCAGCACGACCTCGGTATCCGAACCAAGCACCCGCGCCTGCGGGTCGTCGGCCAGCACCCGGGCCAGCCCGGCGCGCGCCTTGTCGGCGGCGACCCGGCATACATACTGTTCGGCGCTTTCAGTGGCCGCGCGCTGCTCGACGACCTCCAGGTCAAGGGCCTGGAAGGGGCGTCCGAGTCGGGCCAGCAGCTGGTTGCGTCGGGGGGAGCGGGAAGCAAGATAGAGCATCGGCACAGCATAACCTGAGGCCGCCACCTGAATCGTCGGCAACCCGTTACGGAACGCGTACAACCCCGATCAGGCTCACAGCGCGTTCATCGCTACGACACCACCCTCACCGGCACAACAAGGAGATCCCATGCGCCTGACCGCCACCCCGCTGCTGCTTGCCCTGTCCCTCGCCCTTGGAACCTCGATGACTGCTCATGCCGCTCCGTCGTCGCCGTCGATCGCCGCCGCGGCCGAAGGCACCCTGCTGAACATCTCGGCCAATGCCGAGGCCACCCGCGTGCCGGACGTCGCCACCCTGTCGGCCGGTGTGGTCACCCAGGCAGCCGACGGCAACAGCGCCATGCGCCAGAACGCCCAGCAGATGGACAAGGTACTGGCCGCGATCAAGGCCGCCGGCATCGCCGAGCGCGACGTGCAGACCAGCGGCGTCAGCCTCAACCCGCAGTACCGCTATGCCGACAATGAGGCACCGAAGATCACCGGCTACCAGGCCAGCAACACGGTCAGCCTGAAGGTCCGCGACATCGCCAAGCTCGGCAAGGTGCTCGACGCGCTGGCCGCGCAGGGTGCCAACCAGATCAACGGTCCGCAGTTTGAGATCGACCAGCCCGAACCGGTCTATGACGAAGCCCGCCTGGCCGCCCTGAAGAAGGCCCAGGCCCGCGCCCAGACCTATGCCAGGTCACTGGGCCTGCAGGTGCGCCGCATCGTCAGCATTTCCGAGAACAGCAACGGCGGTTTCCGCCCGATGCCGATGATGCGCACCATGGCCGCCGGCGCGGCGATGGACAAGGCCACCCCGGTCGCACCGGGTGAATCGACCGTCTCGGTCAACCTGGACGTGGTGTTCGAACTGGGCCGCTGATCGCGCCCGGCACGGCCGACACAGGCGGGTCCCGCAGGGGCCCGCCTTTTTCGTGTATTCCGGCGGCGTTGGCTGAAGGCCAGCCCAACGCGCATGCCCCTGCCTCTAGGCAGTGGCCGCCATGCCGCGCTACTGATGAACTGCCAGCCGCGTGCGGCAACCCCGCCACGGACCCTGGTGCGTTGAGGACTTCGTCACTGGCATGGAGGTGGATCATGGTTCGTACCTATCCCGTTGCATCCCCGCACTTCGACCCCGCCCGCGTCGCCGCCTGGAGTGCAGCGATCGCCCTGCACCTGCTGGCCTTCCTGTTGCTGCTCATCCCTGCGACCTACCAGGCCGTGCACGCCCCGCGTGAAAAGACTCCGGTGCGGCTGATCGAGAAGATCCCGCCACCGCCGACGCCGCCGGCTCCGGTCCCGCCAAAAGAGATCGTCCAGGTGGTACCGAAGCCCCGGACGCAGCCGGTGGTACCGCCACTGCCCGCACCCACCGCGACCGTGGAAGAGACCCAGGGCATCGCATTGCCGGCCGCCGAACCGGCTCCGCCGCAGCTGGCGCCCAGCATCGACACTTCCACCCCGTTGGCCGGCGCCCAGCTGCAGTACCGCAGCGCTCCGCCGCCGACCTATCCGATCCAGTCCCTGCGCAACCACGAACAGGGCACGGTGCTGTTGCGGGTGGACGTGGACACCCGTGGCCAGCCGGTCGCGGTCAGCGTCGAGCGCAGCAGCGGCTCGCGCAACCTGGACCAGGCCGCCCGCCAGCAGGTGCTCAAGCACTGGCGCTTCGAGCCTGCCCAGCGTGACGGCGTGGCGGTTCCGGCCATCGGCATGGTGCCGGTGCAGTTCTCGCTGCCGGACTGAGCGTCCCACCGGCCCGGCCTTGCGCCGGGCCGGCCACTGCCACTGCCCGGCAAATGCGGACATGCCAGGGGCAAGCGTTACTGATTAAGCAAAAATTCACGACTTCGTCACCTGCTGGAAACCTAGATTGGCGCGTCCCGGTATCGATCCGGCGACAGCCCTCAACGCTACGGTTTTCCAGTTAGGAGAGAAGCTGTGAAACACCCGATCCAACGGCCCGCCAGCCGCCGCCGCACCACCCTGGCATCGTCCATCACCCACATCCTCACCGGCGGCGCCCTGCTGCTGGCCGGCGCCGTCGCTTCCTCCTCCGCCTTCGCGCAGGAGAAAGCCACCAACCTCGACCGCATCACGGTCACCGGCTCCAACATCCCCCGCACCAACACCGAGACGCCGTCCCCGGTGCAGGTGGTGAGCCGCCAGGAGATCGACCGCAGTGGCAAGGCCACGCTGGCCGAGTACCTGCAGACGATCACCGCCGATGGCGCCGGCTCCATTCCCAAGACCTTCGGCAACGGCTTCGCCGGTGGCGGCGCCGGCATCTCGCTGCGCGGCCTCGGTGCGGGCTCGACGCTGGTGCTGTTGAATGGCCGCCGCATGGCGACCTACGGCCTGGCCGACGACGGCCAGAAGGTGTTCACCGACCTCAGCACCATTCCGCTCGATGCCGTCGAGCGCGTGGAAGTGCTCAAGGACGGCGCATCGGCGATCTACGGCTCCGATGCCATCGCCGGCGTGGTGAACATCATTCTGCGCAGCGACTTCGAAGGTGCGATCCTGCGTGCGTCCTACGGCCTGTCCGGTGACAGCGACGGCGATACCAAGAAGGCCACCCTGACCGCCGGTACCGGCGACCTGTCCAAGGATGGCTGGAACGCATTCTTCAGCCTGGATGTCGGCAAGTCCGACGCGATCAAGATCAGCGACCGCAAGAACCGCAAGTGGATCGGTACCGGCGACACGCGCCAGTGGGGCTATGACGCTACCGACGCACAGTTCCTCGGCGGCGCCTACCTCAGCGGCCGTACCAACGGCGGCGTTGGCCCGAACGGCTCGGTGTTCAACAATGATGCGCCGTCGCCGCATCTGGTCGCCCTGCCGGGCTGCGCCAACCTGAGCTCCATTCCGGGCCAGACCGAGGCCTCTTCGGCGGCCCAGGGCTGCCTGTGGGATCCGGCCCAGCAGTTCCGTGACCTGACCCCCGAAGAGAAGTACATCAACGTATTCGGCCGTGCGAGCTTCGCCTTCGGTGAAGGCGGCGAGGTCTACACCGAGATCGGCTACTCGAAGAAGGAAACCATCTTCAGCAATACCCCGTCGGGTGTTTCCGGCGGCTGGGGCTTCCCCGGCGGCCCGAAGAACGCCAGCAGCGGTGACGGCGCGACGATGCTCTATGCCGGCCATCCGGACAACCCGCTGCCGTATGCGGCGCGCCTGCGCTACAGCGCGTGGGACGTCGGCCCGCGCGTGACCAACAATACCAACGAGTTCAACCGCTTCCTGGTCGGCGTCAAGGGCAACTGGGGCGACTGGAGCTATGACACCGCCTACCTGCATTCGGGCACCGACCTGGTCAACAAGCGCACCGGCTTCCTGCGTTACAGCTCGGTGCTGTGCGCGCTGGGCAATCCGAACTGCGCCGGTGGTACCTGGCGCATCGGCGACAACGCCAACCTGAACTCGCAGGCACTGTACGACTACATCTCGCCGACCATCAGCGCGCGTGCCAAGTCGAGCCTGGACATGTTCGACTTCACCGTGTCGCGCAGCCTGGCCGACCTCAAGGGGGGGCCGCTGGGCCTGGCGATCGGTACCGAGTGGCGCAAGACCAGCAACAGCCTGACCCCGCAGACCTACACCGACCAGGGTGACATCATCGGCCTGGGCTATTCGGCCTACGACGGCACCCAGAACGTGTACGCCGGCTACGTCGAACTGTCGGCACCAGTGCTGGAACAGCTGGAACTGTCCGGCGCCGTGCGTTACGACAAGTACGAAAGCGGTGAAGGCAAGGCCACGCCGAAGCTGGGCGTGAAGTGGACCCCGGCCGACTGGATCGCACTGCGCGCCAGCTACGCCGAAGGCTTCCGTGCGCCGAACCCGGCCGAGAACGGTGACGGTGGCCTGGCCGCTTTCTCCAACGCACGTGATCCGGTGCGTTGCGCCATCGATGCCGACGAGTGCACACCGCGCTCGATCGCGATCATCACCCGCCCGAACAAGGACCTGAAGCCGGAAGAGTCCAAGAGCTACTCGGTGGGCCTGGTGCTGCAGCCGACCTCGACCACCTCGATGACCGTCGATGCCTGGCAGATCAAGCGCACCAACGAGATCGTGCAGGGCAACACCGCAGCGGCCATTCTGGCCGGCAACGTGCTGCGTGACTCCAACAACATCGGTGGCGTGCCCAACTCGGGCAGCATCCTGGCCGTCAACACCGGCTACGTGAACGCCAGTTCGTCGCGAGTCCGCGGTATCGACACCGATATCCGCCAGACCTTCGATATCGGCCCGGGCCAGCTCGAACTGGACCTGCAGTGGAGCCACATCCTGAAGTTCGAGCGCACCGAAGGCGATGAGACCGTCGACTATGCCGGCACGCACGGCAACTGCGACGTGACCAACTGCATCGGTACGCCGAAGGACAAGATCAACTTCGGCACCACCTGGAAGCAGGGTGCGTGGAGCGTGAGCGGTGTTGCCAACTACATCAGCAAGATGGACAACACCGACAAGCGTGGCGGCGACTACCAGGCGTTCTACGAGGATGGCACGCCGGTGACGAAGATCTCTTCGTTCACCACCTTCGACCTGTCCGGCCGCTGGAACATCACCGACGCCTTCGAGCTCAATGCCTCGGTGGCCAACGTGTTCGACCGCATCGCACCGCTCGATCCGACCACCTACGGCGGCGTGAACTACAACCCGATGCACTTCTCCGGTGCACTGGGCCGTTACTTCACCGTGGGCGCCAAGTACACGTTCAAGTAATCCTGCAGCAGCGTCACCTGCAAAGGCCCGGGCCAACACCCGGGCTTTTGCTTTTTCAATGCCACCCGGCACTGTGGAGCCAGCGTCAGCCGAACAACCATAGCCAGACCATCAAGCAGATCAGCAGAACCGCGGCGGCGGTGAGGCCCCAGAAGCAACATTGGTACAGACGCCGTTCGGCGACCTCCGAATTGAGATCATCACGAGCGGACTGCAGCCCCTTCTGCAACGTCACCTTCTCCTTCCTCAGATCAGCAGCGACCCTCTGTACGCCGGCAAGCAGCTCCTCGCTCTGCTTCAGCTGGGCAGCTAGCCTGCCGTGGCTCTCTTCCAGTGCAAGACTGCGTGCACTCGCCCCTGCCACCTCGGACTGCAGCAGGGCTTCCCGCTCGCTCAACACCTGCAGTTCCTCTTGCTGGCTGCGCACCAGCGCCTCCAGATAATCGTTGCTGCTGGGATTGCTGAGGACCATCGCCTGCAGGAATCCACGCTCGCTTTCCAGCAAGCGCTTGATCCTGTCGAGGTATCGAGCTTCCTCCACATCACTGGTTTCGTCCTCGGGAATGGTGTAGCCGTAGATCGGCACCCTGCCGATATCCACTTCGATCACTGCAATGCCCAGTTGCCGGAGGCCATCCTGTTTTGCAGCATCCACAGCATGTGATCGCCTGACCTCAAGCAGGAACTTCCCGTCCCACTTGGAACCCAGATCATCTTCGCTGGTGAACTCGACATACAGATCTGCCCGATAATCCCCCCTTCCCGGCACCTGCCACTCCTGCTCCACCCGGGAGATCGAGATTCTCGATTCACGCCAGCGACGAGGCCCTTTTCCGGTAGGAAGCGAAAGAACCAGCTGCACATGGTCCAGCCGACTGAAAGCCTCCTTGAACAACAGATGCTGCAGCGATTCGCCTCCCGCTGCCGCTCCGCCCTTCACGCCGTCGATATATGCGAAGTACCACGACCGCCCCTTCATCACGTGCTTCACTGGGCGACGATGACCTGCACGATGCGTTGAGAAATAGCGATCTCCCGTGGGTTCTCCACCATAATCCCTGTTGCGACGGTGGCCCACGGCCTGCGCTGTAACGTACTCGGTTCCATCGGGAGTGAGAAAGGCCCGCGATTTGGTCATGGGGTGCGCGCTCATAAAGGGAAGCCCACTATGCCAACCTTCCATCGCACTCGATGAGATGGATAAGATCGATGACGCGAATGCAACTGCTGCCCCCCCCCGGCCGAAAGGCCGATGGGATGACCGCAAGGGAACCAAAGCATGCCCTCGTCCAACCAACGTCTCGGCCTGCCCGCGTTGACTGCACTGGTAGTCGGCTCGATGGTCGGCGCCGGCATCTTCTCATTGCCGCAGAACGTTGCCCGCAGTGCCGGCCCGGCCGCCGCGATGATCGGCTGGGCGCTGAGCGGTGCGGGCATGCTGATGCTGGCCTTAGTGTTCCAGGCCCTGGCCAACCGCCGTCCGGACCTGGACACCGGCATCTACGCATATGCACGCGAAGGCTTCGGCAACTACATCGGCTTCTCCGCGGCGTGGGGCTACTGGGTCGCTTCGGTACTGGGCAATGCCAGCTTCTTCGTGCTGATCTTCAGCGGCCTGGGCCATTTCATGCCGGTGTTCGGCGAAGGCAACACGCCAGCCGCCGTGGCCGCTTCGTCCGTACTGTTGTGGACCGTCCACCTGCTGGTGATGCGCGGCCTGCGCACGGCAGCCATCGTCAACGGCCTGGTGACGGTGGCCAAGCTGCTGCCCATCGCACTGTTCCTGGTGCTGGCCGCCGGCGCGTTCCGCATGGAGGTGTTCCGCGCCGACTTCTTCGGCACGCCTGCGCTCGGCGACCTCGGCCAGCAACTGCGCGGCATGATGCTGGTCACCGTGTGGGTGTTCATCGGCATCGAAGGCGCCAGCATCTATTCGCGGCGTGCCGCGCGCCGTGCCGACGTCGGCCGTGCCACGGTGATAGGTTTCCTGGGGGTCTGGCTGCTGCTGGTCCTGGTCAGCCTGCTGTCGATGGGCGTGCTGTCGCAGGCCGAACTGGCCGGGCTGCCCAACCCGTCGATGGCCTACGTGCTGCGCGCCATCGTCGGCGAATGGGGCGCGACGGTGATCATCGCCGGTTCGATCATTTCGGTGCTGGGCGCGCTGCTGGCCTGGGTGCTGCTGTGTGCCGAAGTGCTGTATGCCGCCGCTGGCGACGGCACGATGCCCGCCTTCCTGGGACGCGAGAATGCGCGTGGCGTGCCGGCCAATGCATTGTGGTTGAGCAACGGGCTGATCCAGCTGTTCCTGCTGCTGGTGCTGTTCAATGCGGGCAGCTACACCGGCCTGGTGCTGCTGGCCGCATCGATGAGCCTGGTGCCCTACTTCCTGTCCACCGCGTTCGGCGTGCAACTGGCCTGGCGCGGGCAGTCCTACGCGGGTGAGCCACGCGAGCGCTGGCGCGATTTCGTCGTCGCGCTGCTGGCCAGCGCCTACGCGCTGTGGCTGGTGTATGCCGGCGGCCTGAACAACCTGCTGCTGTCGGTGCTGCTGTACGTGCCCGGCGTTGTTCTGTTTGCGCAGACCCGGCGCCAGCGCGGCGAGCCGGTTTTCACGCGCTGGGAGTGGGCGCTGTTCGGCGCGATCCTGGCAGTAGCGATCGCCACGCTGGCAGCGTTCTGGAAGGGCCGGATCACGCTGTAGCGCCGAGCGCGTGCCCGGCTTGGAGGATGCAGCCGAGCATGGGCTCGCCGCCACAACACGGCAAAAAAAAACCTGCATCTCGCGATGCAGGTTTTGCAAGGTGGCGCCCGAAGTTGGACTCGAACCAACGACCCCCTGATTAACAGTCAAGTGCTCTAACCGGCTGAGCTATTCGGGCAGACGACTAGTATAACCACTCTTCACGCGCGATGGTAGGGGTGATTGGCAATCATTGCGGCAGCCCGATACAGCTGCTCGGCCACCACCAGACGCACCAGCATGTGCGGCAGCGTCAGCGGTCCGATCGACCACTTTTCGTCGGCCAGCGCGGAGACCTCTGGCGAATGCCCTTCCGGGCCACCGATCAGGAACGCCAGGTCCCGGCCCTGCCCGCGCCAATGCTCCAGGCGCTGCGCCAGCTGCTCGGAACTCAACTGCCGCCCCGGCACGTCCAGTGCCACCACGTAAGCGTTCTTCGGCAGCGCGGCGATGACCCGCTTGCCTTCATCCTCGGTGGCACGGCGCGGATCGCGCCCCTTGCCGCGCAGGCCGGGTTCGATTTCCACCAGCTCGAACGGCAGCCAATGCGACAGCCGCTTCTGGTATTCGGCGAACCCCTGCGCGACCCAGCTG
>NZ_JAOCGL010000075.1:0-20813 GCF_029842485.1 Stenotrophomonas sp. GD03777 | reverse complement strand
CTGGCGCGGCGGCGCCGCCTTCCAGCTGGTCGAGGAAGGCGACCGCGCGGCGCAGGTGCGGGATCACGATGGAGCCGCCCACCACCAGGCCGACCGAGAAGGTCTCGAAGAACTCCTCGCGGGTCACCCCGGCGTCCTTGCACTGGGCCACGTGGTAGCTGATGCAGTCGTCGCAGCGCAGCACCATCGAGGCCACCAGGCCCAGCAGCTCCTTGGTCTTCACGTCCAGCGCGCCGGCCTGGTAGGTCTGCGTATCCAGCGCGAAGAAGCGGCGCACCACCTGGTTCGGTTCGCCCAGGATGCGCTCGTTCATGCGCTTGCGGAACTCGGTGAACTCGGCGATGCGGTCCTTGCTGCCGTCGTCGGCCGCGCTCATGCCTGGCCCTGCCCGGCCAGCAGCGGCTCGAGCTTGCCTTCACGGTGCAGGGCCATCATGTCGTCGTAGCCGCCGACATGGACGTCGCCGACGAAGATCTGCGGCACGCTGGTGCGGCGGGTCAGCGCCATCATCTTCTCGCGCTCGGCCGGGTCCAGGTCAATGCGGACCTCGGTCCACTGCTGGCCCTTGCTCTTCAGGAAGTTCTTGGCGGCCACGCAATACGGGCAGACGGCAGTGGAATAGATGGTGATGGCGGGGGCACCGCCGGCGGTCTGGGCTGTCACGGGAAACTCCACGATGGATCGACGGTCTACATATGGTACCGGTGCGCTGGAATTTCCACGCCACGGCCGCAACACTGTGGATTAACGAATGGTTGCCCCCCGCCCTGCCACGCTTGGCGCGCCCCGCCCGAGGACCTTCTGCTTGCGAGCCCTGCTGCTGACTACCGCCGTCACCCTGGCCCTGGCCATGCCGCTGGCCCAGGCCCAGGAGAAGCTGCCCGACATCGGCTCTTCGGCCGGCGAGCTGCTGACCCCGGCCCGCCAGGCCGAGTACGGCGCGATGATGCTGCGCGAGCTGCGCAACTACGGCTACCTGCTGGAAGATCCGCTGGTCAACGACTGGCTGCAGACCATGGGTACCCGGCTCGGCTCCAACAGTGACCAGCCGCGGCAGCCGTACACCTTCTTCGTGATGAACGACCGCCAGATCAACGCGTTCGCCACGCTGGGCGGCTACATCGGGGTCAATGCCGGACTGGTGCTGACCGCCGAGCGCGAGGACGAGGTCGCTGCGGTGCTGTCCCACGAAATCGCCCACGTCACCCAGCAGCACGTGCTGCGCGGTGTCGAGCGCGCCCAGCGCGACCAGATCCCGATCCTGCTGGGCATGCTGGCGGCGGTAGTGGCCGCCCAGGCCAGCAACAGCACGTCGTCCGGCAACGCGACGATGGCCGCGATCAGCTCGGGCATGGGCCTGATGCAGCAGCGGCAGATCAACTACACCCGCTCCAACGAGTCCGAGGCCGACCGCCTGGGCATCCGCACCCTGTCGCGCAGCGGCTACGACGTGGATGCCATGGCCGGCTTTTTCGAGCGGATGTCGGCAGCCATGCGCGGCAACGAAGGCGGCTACAGCGTGCCCGAGTTCCTGCGCACCCACCCGGTCAACATCACCCGCATCAGCGAGGCCAAAGCCCGCGCCGAGCAGATGAAGAAGGATACGGTGCTGCTCACCACCAGCACCCCCACCGGCGAGCGCAAGGAGCGGGTGGACCCGGCAGATCCCAGCCTGGGCGAGCCGCTGTTGCGCGGCAACAACCCGCTGCTGCCCGGCAGTGTGCTGCGCCTGCCGATCGGCCAGCTCAACCGTGGCGCCAGCGGTGACTTCGAGTGGGCGCGTGAGCGCCTGCGCGTGCTCAGCGCGGACTCCCCCCCCGAGCTGGAGCGCGAGTACGCCGACCTGGCCAAGCGGCAGAAGGACGGCCTCAACGATGCGCAGCGCTACGGCCAGGCGCTGGCGGTGATGCGCGGTGGCCGTGCCGGTGCCGGCCAGGCCCGGCAGACCCTGGCCGGCCTGCTGCAGAGCCACCCCGGCAACCTGTGGCTGGCGCTGGGCCTGGGCGAGGCGGAGTCGCGCGCAGGCCAGGCGGCCCAGGCCAACAGCCGCTTCGAGCAGCTGCTGCGCGAACACCCCAACAGCCGCCCGGTGGCACTGACCTATGCCGAGATCCTGAACGAACAAGGCAGCCGCGAAGCCGGCCAGCGTGCGCAGGCAATGTTGCGCCCCCTGCTGTCGCAAAGCGGTAACGATCCGGTCTTCCAGCAGCGTTTCGCCCGCGCCAGCGAGTTGGCTGGCGACAGCGTGCGCGCCAGCGAGGCCTATGCCGAGGCCGCCTTCCTCAGCGGGCGGCCAGAACAGGCGCTGATGCAGCTGCAGGCGCTCAAGCGCAACCCGGCGCTGGATTACATCGGCCGCGCGCGGGTTGACGCGCGCATCGAATCGATCACCCCGACAGTGCTGGAGCTGCGCCGGCAGGGCGTGCAGGACCCGGACCTGGACCGCCGCTGAGCACCGCATGACCGGCCGATGGCAATCCAGGTCGGTTCCGGCCGGGTAGTCACAAACATGTCATCAAACCGTAGTCTACTGGCACCACTCCAGTAACCGAGCCCTACGGTGTCCTCGTGCAGAAACGCATCCTGATCGTCGATGACGAGCCCGCGATCCGTGAAATGGTCGCCTTCGCCCTTCGCAAGGGCGATTACGAACCGGTCCACGCCGGCGATGCCCGGGAGGCCCAGACCGCGATCGCCGATCGCGTTCCCGACCTGATCCTGCTGGACTGGATGCTGCCCGGCACCAGCGGCCTGGACCTGGCCCGCCGCTGGCGCAAGGAAACGCTGACCCGCGAAGTACCGATCATCATGCTGACCGCCCGCGGCGAAGAGAATGATCGCGTCGGTGGCCTCGAGGCCGGTGTCGATGACTATGTGGTCAAGCCGTTCTCGGCACGCGAACTGCTGGCCCGCATCCGAGCGGTCATGCGCCGCGCCCGCGAAGATGACGAGGACGGCAGCGTAGCCGTCGGCCCGATCCGTATCGACGGCGCCGCCCATCGCGTGTTCGCCAACGACCAGCCGGTGCCGATCGGCCCGACCGAATACCGTCTGCTGCATTTCTTCATGACCCACCCGGAGCGCGTCTACACCCGCGCGCAGCTGCTGGACCATGTATGGGGCGGCAGCGTGTACGTGGAGGAGCGCACCATCGACGTGCATATCCGCCGCCTGCGCAAGACGCTGGAGCCGTTCAACGCCGAGAACATGGTGCAGACCGTGCGCGGCGCCGGCTACCGCTTCTCCACTGCTACCTGAGTCTCGTCGTGCCGGCACCGCGCACCTGCGGGTGCCGGTGCCGGCAACTCTGCTATAACCCTCGGTTCACCCCAGTGAACCGCCGCACCTCAACGACGAGATCGCAATGCCCCGCCACATCCGCTCTGCCTGGTTGAAGACCCTGGCCACCGTTGCCGCGGTGCTGCTGTTCGCCGGACTGGTGGGGTGGTTCACGGGCCATCTGTGGTTGTGCATCGCACTGGGCGCGCTGGCGGCCCTGGCCTGGCATTACTGGCGCCTGCGCAGCGTTCTGCGCCGGCTGACCGCTCGCCAGCGCTGGGACACCGCCGAAGAAGGCACCGGCGTCTGGAACGAACTGGACCGCCTGCTGTACCGCAACCAGGTGGAAATGCGCGTGCGCAAGCGCCGCCTGCTGGACATGCTGCGCAGCTACCGCGCTGCTGCCGCCGCGCTGCCTGATGCCGTCGTCGTGCTGGATCGCAACAGCCAGCGCGTGCAGTGGTTCAACGAAGCGGCTACCGCTCTGCTCGGCCTGCACCATCCCGGCGACCTTGGCGAGGCCCTGGTCGAACGCCTGCAGCCGATGCCGCTGGCGCATTGGCTGGCCGGCGGCCGCAATGCCGAGCCGATCCTGGACGTACCCTCGCCGGTCGATCCGGCGATCCGCCTGAACCTGCGCCTGATTCCCTACTCGTCGGACTATTGGCTGCTGATCGCGCGTGACGTCAGCAAGCTGCTGCGCCTGGAGCAGGTGCGGCGGGATTTCGTCGCCAACGTTTCACACGAGCTGCGCACGCCGCTCACCGTGGTCCACGGCTACCTGGACATGATGGACCCGGAGGATTTCCCGGGAACCGGACCGATGCTGGAAGAAATGCGCAAGCAGAGCCAGCGCATGGCCCAGCTGGTGGAAGACCTGCTGACCCTGTCGCGCCTCGAATCGCAGGAACACAGCGAGGACGAGACCGTGGCCATGCAGCCGATGCTGGCCACCCTGCGCCGCGAAGCCGAAGCGCACAGCCAGGGCCGCCACCAGATCAGCATCGACGACCTCGCCGGCGTTGACCTTCAGGGCTCGACCAAGGAACTGCACAGCGCATTCTCCAACCTGGTCACCAATGCGGTGCGCTATACGCCGGCCGGTGGCCGCATCGCGGTGGAGTTCCGCCGCGAGGGCGACGGTGCGGTGCTGGCGGTGCGCGATTCCGGCTACGGCATCCCGGCCACCCACCTGCCGCGCCTGACCGAACGCTTCTACCGTGTCTCCAGCAGCCGCTCGCGCGAAAGCGGTGGTACCGGCCTGGGCCTGTCCATCGTCAAGCACATCCTCGGCCTGCACCACGCGCGGCTGGAGATTGAAAGCGAAGTCGGCAAGGGCTCGGTGTTCTCCTGCCATTTCGATGCCGACCACGTGCGCCCGCGCGAGTCCGCCCCCCTGACCTCCCTCGAAGAATGACGCCATGAGCAGCCTCGGATCCCTCCCCCTCCCCGTGAGCCCGGACAACGATCCGTTGCGTGACCCGGCGCTGTACATCAACCGCGAGCTGTCGCAGCTGGATTTCAACTTCCGCGTGCTGGCCCAGGCGATGGACCCGCAGGTACCGCTGCTGGAGCGCCTGCGCTTCATGTGCATCTCCTGCACCAACCTCGACGAGTTCTTCGAGATCCGTGCCGCCGCCGTGCGCCACGCGCAGGAGTACGGCCTGCCACCCGCACCGGACGGGATGAGCCCGCAGGCCATCCTGAGCGCCATCCATGACCGCGCCGCCGAACTGGTGGACCAGCAGTACCGCTGCTGGAACGAGACGCTGCGGCCGGCGCTGATGGAGGCCGGCATCGGCGTGCTCGGCCGCCACTCCTGGACCGACCGCCAGAAGCGCTGGCTGCGCGCCTACTTCCGCAACGAGATCATGCCGGTGCTGTCGCCGCTGGGCCTTGACCCGGTGCACCCGTTCCCGAAGATCCTCAACAAGTCGCTGAACATCGTGGTGGTACTGAAGGGCACCGACGCGTTCGGCCGTGCCGGCCACCTGGCCATCGTGCGTGCGCCGCGCTCGCTGCCGCGCATCATCCAGCTGCCGGAAAAGCTCGGCGGGCCCCAGAACTTCGTGTTCCTGTCGTCGGTGCTGTCGACCTTCGTCGATGAGCTGTTCCCGGGCATGGAAGTCCAGGGCGCCTACCAGTTCCGCGTCACCCGCAATTCCGAGCTGGTGGTGGACGAGGAGGAAGTGGAAAACCTGGCGCTGGCGCTGCGTGACGAGCTGGTCGACCGCGGCTACCGGCCAGCGGTGCGGCTGGAGATCGCGCACGACATGCCGCGCGAGATCGTGCGGACCCTGCTGCAGAATTTCGGCCTGACCGAGAACGCGGTGTACCGCATCGATGGCCCGGTCAACCTCAACCGCATCATCCAGCTGTACGATCTGATCGCGCAACCGGACCTGAAATACCCGCCGATGACCGCGCGCACGCTGCGCGACAGTGACGGCATCTTCGAGACGGTGGCGCGCCAGGACCTGCTGCTGCACCATCCGTTCGACGCCTTCACCGCAGTGCTGGACCTGATCCGGCAGGCGGCAATCGATCCGAACGTGCTGGCGATCAAGCAGACCCTGTACCGCACCGGCAAGGACTCACTGATCGTCGATGCGCTGATCCAGGCCGCGCGCAACGGCAAGGACGTGACCGTGGTGGTCGAACTGCGCGCCCGCTTCGACGAAGAAGCCAACCTCGGCCTGGCCGATCGCCTGCAGGAAGCCGGCGTGCAGGTGGTGTACGGCGTGGTCGGCTACAAGACCCACGCCAAGATGCTGCTGATCGTGCGCCGCGAGGGCCGCAAGCTGCGCCGCTACGTGCACCTGGGTACCGGCAACTACCACAGCGGCACCGCCCGCGCGTATACCGACATCAGCCTGATCACCGCCGATGCGGACATCGGCAATGACGTGCACCTGCTGTTCCAGCAGCTGTCCGGGCTGGCGTCGAAGATGAAGCTCAAGCGCCTGCTGCAGTCGCCCTTCACCCTGCACACCGGCATCCTCGGCCGCATCGAGCGCGAGACGCGCATCGCCGCCGCCGGCCGCCCGGCGCGGATCATCGCCAAGATGAACGCACTGAACGAACCGCAGGTGGTGCGCGCGCTGTACGCCGCGTCGCAGGCCGGCGTGCAGATCGACCTGATCATCCGCGGCGCCTGCACGCTGCGACCGGGCGTACCGGGCATCTCGGACAACATCCGCGTGCGCTCGATCGTCGGCCGCTTCCTGGAGCACAGCCGCGTCTACTGGTTCGGCAACGACGGCGCACCGGAAATGTACTGCGCCAGCGCCGACTGGCTGGAACGCAACCTGCTGCGCCGGGTCGAGACCTGCTTCCCGATCCTCGATCCGGAACTGGCCAAGCGGGTCTACCGCGAAGTCCTGCAGAACTACCTTGACGACAACCTCAACGCCTGGGAACTGGACGCGCACGGCATCTACCACAAGCGTGCCCCAGCCCACGACGAAGCCCCGCATTCGGCGCAGATGGCGTTGATGCAGGGGCTCTGACCCTGCCCCGGTAGATCCCGACCGCTGGTCGGGGTTCGATCGCCACGGGGTCAGATCCCTTTCCTGCGGGAAAGGGATCTGACCCCTTGCAGTCCTGCGGCACGCCCTCTTCCAAAATGTGAAGGCCGCGCGGTGACGAGCACACCGCCCCTTCGGCTAACATTCGTCCATGCCGCATACCACCACGACTCCGCCCGCATTGCAGGATGGCGACCTGCTGGCCGCCATCGACCTTGGCTCCAACAGTTTCCACATGGTCATCGCGCGCTATACGCTCGGCCAGCTGCGGGTGATCGACCGCCTGCGCGAGACGGTGCGCATGGCCGATGGCCTGGATGGCAAGGGTGGTCTCTCTTCCGCTGCACGCCAACGTGCACTGGAATGCCTGGCCCGCTTCGGCCAGCGCATCCGCAATGTGCCGCCGCACCGGGTGCGCGCGCTGGCCACCAACACCGTGCGCCAGCTGCGCTCGCCGCAGTCGTTCCTGGTACCGGCCGAGACCGCACTGGGGCATGCCATCGAAGTGGTCAGCGGGCGCGAAGAAGCGCGCCTGATCTACCTGGGCGTGGCCCACGCGCAACCGCCCAAGCCCGGGCAGCGCCGGCTGGTGATCGACATCGGCGGTGGCTCCACCGAGTTCATCATCGGCATGGGCATGCAGACCCTGGAGCGCGAAAGCCTGCAGGCCGGCTGCATCGCCAGCACCCGGCGCTTTTTCCCCGGCGGCAAGCTGAGCAAGAAGCGCTGGAAGGACGCGCTGGCCGAGATTGGCCGCGAGTTCCAGCCTTTCGCCAGCAAGTACCGCGCGCTGGGCTGGCAGGAAGCGTTGGGCTCTTCGGGCACGCACAAGGCGATCAGCGAGATCTGCGCGACGATGAAGCTGAGCAAGGGCGCCATCACCGCCGAGGCCCTGC
The DNA here is from genome assembly GCF_029842485.1 of Stenotrophomonas sp. GD03777. Classification (NCBI taxonomy): domain Bacteria; kingdom Pseudomonadati; phylum Pseudomonadota; class Gammaproteobacteria; order Lysobacterales; family Lysobacteraceae; genus Stenotrophomonas; species Stenotrophomonas sp. GD03777. The sequence continues at coordinate 13,111 of NZ_JAOCGL010000075.1, read as the reverse complement.
CGCAGCTGCGCGATGAACTGCTGAAGGCCAAGAAGATCGACGACATCCAGCTGCCGGGCCTGTCCAGCGACCGCCGCCCGATCATTGCCGGCGGCATCCTGGTGCTGGAAGCGGCCTTCCAGGCGTTGGGCCTGCAGAAGCTGCTGGTCAGCAAGGCGGCGATGCGCGAAGGCATCCTGTATGACATCGTCGGCCGCGCCGGCGAAAACGACCTGCGTGACGAATCGGTGGCTGCGCTCAGCCAGCGCTACGGTATCGATACCGTCCAGGCCGAGCGCGTGCAGGACACCGCGCTATCCCTGCTGGAACAGGTGCAGGAGCGCTGGAGGCTCGATGCCGACGATGCGCGCATGCTCGGCTGGGCCGCGCGCCTGCACGAGCTGGGCCTGATGATCGCGCACAGCGGCTACCACGTGCATGGCAGCTATGTGCTGGAACACTCGGATATCGCCGGCTTCTCGCGCCAGGAGCAGCAGATGCTGGCGGCTCTGGTGCGCAGCCACCGCCGCAGCGTGACCAAGACCGCCTTCGACGCCCTGCCCGAGCGACTGCTGCTGACCGCACGCCGGCTGGCGGCCCTGCTGCGGCTGGCGGTGCTGCTCAACCGCGCCCACGAAGACGATCCGCTGCCGGCACTGGAACTGACCGCCGACGACAACCGGCTGTCGCTGATCGTGCCGCAGGCCTTCATCGATGCCCGCCCGCTGCTGCGCGCGGACCTGATCGGCGAGACCGATGGCATCGCCGGGCTGGGCATCCAGTTCCGCCCGTTCGTGGCCTGAATACGCTGTCCGCTGTTGTCCACAGGACAACCGGGGTGACGCATTTCCCACTCCCACTTTGCGCAGTCTGGCGATTTTTTGTGCTGCTCCGCAACACAACGGCGTGCTGTGGGCAATCGCTGCCATCACGTAAGCACCTGCTTTTGTTCACGTTTTGTGAAGGCTGGCGCGGCCGCGTGACATAAATGGATACGAACCCTTTACAGAGCATTAACTAACGAGACTACTATCGGGTCACCGGCTCGGTCATCGACCCTGCTGGCTCCTTCGACGCCCCCTTTGGCGTCCTGTGCACGACCTGAGAGAGAGAGCTCGCCATGACTTCACGCACCACCGCACTGGGGCAGGCCATCCGCTACGCCCTGGCTACCACTGCAGCGCTGGCAGCGCTGCCCGCGTTTGCCCAGGAAGGCAGCAACGCCAACCCGACCAACCTCGACCGCATCGAGATCACCGGCTCGCGCATCCGCCAGGTGGACGTGGAGACCGCCCAGCCGGTGTTCGCGATCAGCCGCAACGACATCGAAAAGCAGGGGTTCAGCTCGGTTGCCGACATTCTGCAGAACGTCACCGCCATGGGCAGCCCGACCATCAGCCGCGCCAATGCGCTGACCGCAGGCGAAAACGCGGGCGGCACCTACATCGACATGCGCAACCTGGGCACCCAGCGCACCCTGGTGCTGGTCAACGGCAAGCGCCTGGGCATCAGCACGTCCGGCTACCAGGACATCTCCACGCTGCCGGTGTCCGCCGTGGAACGCATCGAGGTGCTGAAGGACGGCGCCTCTGCGATCTATGGCTCCGACGCCATGGCCGGTGTGGTGAACATCATCACCCGTTCCAATGTCACCGGTGTGACTGCCAACGTCTACCACGGCCAGTACAGCCAGGGCGACGGTGCACGCGACCGCTTCGACGTTGTCGCCGGCTGGAGCAATGAGCGCGTGTCGTTGACCCTCTCGGCCGAGCATGCCGAAGAGAAGGGCGTGTGGGCGCGCGATCGCGGCTTCAGCAAGTACGGCATGACCGATCGCCACCCGTACGACAGCAGCAACTGGACCACCATCAGCCAGTACGGCCAGTTCACGGGTCTGCGCGGCCCGGGCTGTACCGCCACTGCGGGTTGCGGCTATTCCCTCAACCGCGGCGCGGATCCCACCAACCCGGCCAATTACCACCTCACCGATACCACGCCTTTCACCGGTGACGTGAGCAACGCCAACGACCAGATGCATGTGATGTATCCGGTCAAGCGCGACTCGGTCTATTTCGACGGCCGCTTCAAGATCACCGACAACGTCAACTTCCGCACCGAGCTGGGCTACAACAAGCGTGAGTCCACCCGCCAGATCGCGGGCTATCCGCTGCAGTCGAGCACCGCCGGTGTCGGCTCGATGTCGATCAACAGCTACTTCAACCCGTTCGGCCGCCAGCACGGTTACGCCAACCCGACCGCCGTGGCCTGGAACCGCCGTACCTGGGAAGTGCCGCGCGTGACCACCAGCGAGCTGAAGACCTACCGCGCGGTGGCGTCGTTCGACGGTTCGTTCGAGATCGGCAGCCGCTACTTCGACTGGGAAGTGGGCTACCAGTACAACCGCAATGAACTGGAATCGGTGGCCACCGGCAACCTGCACAAGGGTCGCGTCGCCGGCGGCGTCGGCCCGTCGTTCTACAACGCCGCCACTGGCAAGGTGCAGTGCGGTACCGCAGCTGCACCGATCTCCTACGACGTGTGCAAGCCGTGGAACCCGTTGGTTCCGTACGGCACGACGGCTGCCGATGGCCTGTACGGCAACGAAGAACTGCAGGCGTGGCTGTTCCCGGAAGAGATCACCAAGGGCCGCACCACCTCCAAGAACTTCTTTGCCAACATCGCTGGCAGCATCGTCACCCTGCCGGCTGGCGATCTCGGCTTCGCCTTCGGCGTGGAAAGCCGCAAGGAAGAAGGCAAGTACACCCCGGATGCCCTGGCCCAGACCGGCGCTACCACCAACCTGGCCGCAGGCCCGACCGGCGGTGACTACACCGTCAACGAGGCCTACCTGGAAGTGAACGTTCCGGTGCTGGCCGACCTGCCGGGCGCGAAGGAACTGACCTTCAATGGCGCAACCCGCTTCTCGGACTACAACACCTTCGGCAACACGCTCAACAGCAAGTTCGGTTTCAAGTGGAAGCCGATCGACTCGCTGATGGTGCGTGGCACCTGGGCCGAAGGCTTCCGCGCACCGACCATCAGCGACCTGTTCGGTGGTGGTTCGGAGACCTTCGCGCAGTTCAGCGATCCGTGCGACACCCGTTTCGGTTCCTCGGCCTCCAGCGCCGAAGTCCGTGCACGTTGCGCACGCGACATCGCCAATGCGAATACCTTCCGCCAGCTCCGCCAGGGCGGCACCCCGGTGAACACGTCGACGGACGCGACGCCGGTGCCGTTCACCTCCGGGTCCAACCCGCTGCTGACGCCGGAAACCTCGACCAGCAAGACGCTGGGCCTGGTCTGGAGCCCGAGCTTCATCCAGGGCTTCAACGCCTCGCTGGACTGGTGGAAGATCCGCATCGACAACACGATCATCGCCGACACGCCGACCCAGATCCTGCAGGACTGCTATGAGTCGGGCATCGAAGCGCGCTGCTCGCGCTTCCAGCGTGACCCGGTGACCGGCATCGTGACCAACCTGAAGTTCGGCAACCGCAACGCGGGCTTCATGGAAACCGAAGGCTACGACCTGGATGTGAGCTACCGTCTGGACACCCGGTTCGGCAAGTTCAACGTGAACTCGGCCACCACCTACGTATCCAGTGCAACCTACCGCACCTCCAACGACAACTCGATCGTCCCGATCGTCACCAACGGCATCGGCAGCGCCTTCCGCGTCCGTTCCAACCTGGTGCTGGGCTACGAGCGGGGCAACTTCGGCGCGAGCTGGACCGCGCGTTACTACTCGGGCGTGAAGGAAACCTGCTCGAACATCGCGCTGTACCCGGACGAATGCTCGGATCCGGGTGTGTATGCACCGTGGTACAAGGGCGCCCGCAACTACAACGAGCGTGGTGCGGTCACCTTCCACGACGTGCAGGTGCGCTACTCGCTGCCGTGGGATGCCACCGTGTCGGTCGGTGCCAACAACGTGTTTGAAAAGACCGGCCCGATCATGTACAGCAAGCCGAACTCGGCCTTCTCGTACTACGGCGGCTACGACATCGGCCGCTTCGTCTACATGAAGTACCAGCAGCGCTTCTGATCCATCGCGCTGTGACATGAAGCACCAGGACCGCGGCCCTTCGGGGCCGTGGTTTTTTGTTGGCCGCAGCGCCCCTGCGGTGGCCGGCGCCCCCGTCATCTGACGGTCGCAAAGTGGTCATGTCGGCTACATCGCCAGGGCCGAGCATGCCGGAAACCGGGAGGCCCGCCATGCGCTATGCCATCGTCACCGAGACCTATCCGCCGGAAGTCAACGGCGTCGCCCTCACCGTACAGGGCCTGGAGCAGGGTCTGCGTGCAGCCGGACACGAGATCGACCTCGTCCGCCCCCGCCAGTCCACCGAAGCGCTGGATTCGGCACCCGGCACCTTGCTGGTTCCCGGCGCTGCCCTGCCCCGCTACCCCGGCCTGCGCTTCGGACTGCCAGCCCCGATCCGGCTGGGCCGCCATTGGCAGAATCAGCGTCCGGATGCGGTCTACATCGCCACAGAAGGTCCACTCGGCTGGTCGGCACTGCGTACCGCACGTCGCCTCGGCATTCCGGTCGCCAGCGGCTTCCACACCCGCTTCGACGAGTACCTGCCCGACTATGGCGTGGCATGGCTGCAGGCCGCGGCCATGCGCTGGATGCGCCGCTTCCACAACCAGGCGGACGCTACCTTGGTGCCGACCCGCGAATTGCAGCAGTTCCTCGGCGAACAGGGCTTCGAACGCGTGCGCCTGCTGGCCCGTGCGGTGGACAGCCAGCAGTTCGATCCAGGCCGGCGCGATCCTGCGCTGCGCGAGGAATGGGGCGTGGATGGCAACGGCCTGGTGGCGATCTATGTCGGCCGCATTGCTGCTGAAAAGAACCTCGACCTGGCGGTGAAGGCATTCCGCCGCCTGCAGCAGATCCGGCCCAAGGCACGCTTTGTATGGGTGGGTGACGGCCCGGCCCGCGAGAAGCTGGCACATGAAAATCCCGATTTCATCTTCTGTGGCATCCAGCGCGGCGATGCGCTGGCCCGCCACTTCGCCAGCGGCGATCTGTTCCTGTTCCCCAGCCGCAGTGAGACGTTCGGCAACGTGACTCTGGAAAGCATGGCCAGCGGCGTGGCCACCGTGGCCTTCGACTACGGCGCCGCGCGTGAGTACCTGCGCAACGGCGAGAACGGCGCAGCGGTGGACAGCGACGAGCAGTTCATCGAGGCCGCCGTGCAACTGGCCGCCGATGACGCGAAACGCCACGAACTGGGCGGCAATGCCGCACGCGCGATGAAGCGATTGCATCCACAACAGGTGGTGGCCGAGTTCGATGCGTTGCTGGCCGAGCTTGCGCAGTCGCGGAGGAGCGGCCATGCGCACCACGCCGCTTGAACTGCTGGCAGGGCGCGAGGCACGCTTGTGCCGGCGGGCGAACCACTACTGCCGGCGCCGCCGCGTGCGCCGCCTGTTCTCGGCCATCAGCCGTCTCGGCGATGGCGTGTTCTGGTATGTGCTGATGGCTGCGCTGGTGGTGCTGGATGGCTTCGATGGCCTGCGCGCCTCGGTGCACATGGCCGCCACCGGCCTGGCCGCATTGCTGCTGTACAAGGGCCTCAAGCGCTGGACGCGGCGCCCGCGGCCTTACGCGGCCGATCTTCGCATCCGCGCCTGGGTGGCACCACTGGACGAATTCAGCTTCCCCTCCGGGCACACCCTGCACGCAGTGTCGTTCACCATCGTCGCACTGGCCTACTACCCCTGGCTGGCACCCTTGCTGGTGCCGTTCACCCTCGGCGTCGCACTGTCGCGGGTGGTGCTGGGCCTGCACTATCCTTCCGACGTGCTCGCCGCCACGGGCATCGCCGTCCTGCTGGCTTCGGCCAGCCTGACCTGGCTGCCGCTGCCGGTGTAGCCCCGGGGTCAGATCCTTTTCCTTCGGAAAAGAGATCTGACCCCCACAATACCGGCGGCGCTACCATCATCATTGATGGCCTAGAATGCAGGCATGACCACGTTGTTCATATCCGACCTGCACCTGGACCCCAGCCGTCCGGAGATCACCGACCTGTTCCTGCGCTTCCTGCGCGAGCAGGCGCCCGGCGCCGATGCGCTGTACATCCTCGGCGACCTGTTCGAGGCCTGGATCGGCGACGACACGCCCTCTCCGGCCGCCGATGCGGTGGCCGATGCGTTGAAGGTGCTGTCCGACAGCGGCGTGCCCGTGTACTTCATCCGCGGCAACCGCGACTTCCTGCTTGGCGAGGACTATGCGCGCCGTGCCGGCCTGCGCATCCTGCCCGACCCGTGCGTGATCGAGCTGTACGGCCGCCCGGTGCTGCTGCAGCATGGTGACCTGCTGTGCACCGATGACATCCCCTACCAGCAGTTCCGTGCGCAGACCCGCGACCCGGTGTTCCAGGCGCAGTTCCTGTCGCAGCCGCTGGCTGCACGCATCGCCTTCGCGCAGAAGGCGCGCGAGGCGAGCCAGGCCCGCCAGTCGGAAATGAAGCAGGGCGATCGCGCGCAGTTCGAGACCGTCACCGACGTGGCCCCGTCCGAAGTCGATGCTACCTTCGTACGCCACGGCGTGGACACCATGATCCACGGTCACACGCACCGTCCGGCCATCCACGCACTGCAGGCCGGTGGACGCGATTGCATCCGTATCGTGCTGGGTGACTGGTACGAACAGGGCTCGGTGCTGCGCGTGGATGCCAGCGGCTGGTCGCTGGATACGCTCGCCCGCGATTGATGGATTGCAGGATGCCAACCAGGGTTGGCATCTACCCGAGCCGGTGAACGCGCCCGGGTAGACGCCGCCGCTTGGTCGGCGCTTGGCCTCAGCGGAAGGCCGCGATGGTGGCCTTGGTGTTGACCAGCACGCGCTGGTTGTCAGCGGTACTGGCATTGCCCATCGGGATGCCGTTGTAGCTGATGTTCGGGTTGGACCAGTAGTTCAGGCGCGGGCAGCTGCGGGTGCAGTTATAGGCCATGATAGTGCGCCAGCCGGTGCCGCTGGACGGCTCATAGCGGTAGCCGTGGCCATAGGTGTAGGGCGATGTGCTCGGGTCGGTGGCGATGTCATGCCGCGCGCTCTGCAGGTGGCCGATCTCATGCGCGAATGAGTAGTAGCCGGTCGCGCAATCCCAGTACACCGCCGCGAACGCCGTCGACGCGGTAGAGCCGATCCCCGAGGCCAGGCCGCAGTAGGCACTGTTGTTGATCAGCAGCACGCCGACATCGGCCGCAGTGGTGTTGCGGCTGGTGTGGATGCTGTCCATGTAGCCGTCGCTGGTGCCACGGAAACGCGACAGGTCGGTGGTGAAGTTGCCAGACTCGCTGTAGCTGGTGGTCTCGTAACCGGCCAGTTGCAGCGTCAGGCCGACGTTGCTGTTGCCGTAGCCCTGGTTGGACTCGGCCACCGCCAGCTGCACCAGCGACTGCATGTTGCCGCCATAGGCGGCGACGGCGGCATTGGTCGCTACCACCAGCACACGGATGGTCGCCGGCGTACCGGACGATGCCTGCGCGATGCCGATGCGATCGTTGTTGCCCATCGGGATCTTCGGCAGCTGGTTGTAGTCGGCCGGATGGTCGGCCGGCATCCGCGATTCATCCACTTCCACCAGCACGTGGCGGTTGCCCAACGGGCGCAGGCGATACAGCTTTCCATCCTTGCGGATCGAGCCGGTGACGGTGTCGCCCGAGCGCACCAGGATCAGCGAATTGCCGGGGTCGTCCTGGCCGTTGGAGGTGGCCGCGGTCAGTTTGTCCGAGGGCGAACGGAACTGGCCGTACCAGATGCTGCCGCCATCGGGCAGTGCTTCGACCTTGCTGCGCACCGCCTGCACCCGCCGGCCGAGCAGTTCGAATTCCAGCTGCGGTTGTGCAGTAGCTGCTGCATCGACACGCACTTCCTGTACCGTCGCCGTGGACGGGGTGGCCAGCAGCTTGCCCAGTGCGGGCTCGCTGTTTGCCGATGCGCGGCTGATGACCGTCACCGGCTCGAACAACGGTGCCGCATGCGCGGCCGCTGCCACCGACAAACCCAACACCAGGCCACCTGCCGCTTTGCCAATCGATCTGGACAACATTGCGTCGCTCCTTGAATGATGTGAACAGCGTTGATGCAGCACGACCCGGTGTGCCGGGTCTGGTCATATGGCCTGCGCGGGTCGTGTGAATTCAATAGGCGAGAGAAGTGAAAATCAGGATTTGTGATCGACCGCATCTGGGTTAAGTAAGGTCAAAAGCGTTACTACACGTCGCTAACACACCGCTTTCGCGCTACTGTGACGCAGCCACGACGGGGAATGCACATGGCACCATCGCAGGACACGGACGAAGATGTCGGCTTGCTGCGGATCGGGCTGTTCTTCGATGGCACCCGCAACAACGCACACAACCTGGCCCGTGGCAGGCCCCAGCTGCCGCAGCCGCGCCCGGCGCAGCTGCGTGCGGATGACGATTCGACCTACCAGAGCCGGTTGACCAGCAGCTACGACAATGGCCTGACCAACATCGCCCGCCTGCAGCAGCTGTACCCGGACAGCCGCAGCGGGACATCGGCGCCCCCGTCCCTGTCGATCTACGTGGAAGGTGTCGGTACCCGCGATGACGCCGACGACGACCTGATCGGACTGGCGTTCGGCATTGGCGCCAGCAGTGTGCGCGCCAAAGTGCAGCGTGCGCTGCAGGTGCTGCTGCCGGCGGCACTGGGTGCACTTGCTGCACGCTGGCAGCGACCACTGCGTGGCGTGCAGCTGGATCTGTTCGGCTTTTCACGGGGCGCGGCCGCCGCGCGCGATGTGGCCAACCAGTTGCAGGCCTGGGATCGCACCCGCTGGCGGCAGCTGTTGCAGGCCGCTGGCCTGTCCTGCACAACGGACTTCGCCCCGGCCGCTCCGCCGCTGCGCTTCATCGGCCTGTTCGACACGGTGGTTGCGGTCAGCGGTGGCCGCACCGACGAACAACCTCACCTCGCGCTGCATGCAGGCGTTGCCAGGCAGGTGCTGCAACTGAGCGCGCGTGACGAGCATCGCCAGCACTATCCATTGACCAGCGTGGCGCCAGCGTTCACCGAGATCGCACTGCCCGGCGTGCACGCCAACATCGGCGGCGGCTACAACCAGCTCGAAGAAGGGCCCAAGCTGCTCAGTCGCCCGCGCCGGCAGCTGCTGCGCCGCCCGAGCGTGGCCGAGTACCAGACGCCACCGCTGGCGATCCTGCAGGCGACCACGGCCTACGCCGAGGCGCAGGCCGACGCCGAGCGCTGGCGGCAGCAGTTGGGCCTGGACGAAAAGGAAGTCTGGGTGGATGTCTGGCACCAGTGGCAGCAACAGCGTCGCGCCGGCAGCCGCAGCGTAGTGCTGTCACCGGTGCTGTACGTGACGGCGGCCGTGGTGTTGCGCCGGCGCATCGACTGGCGCTACCAGCTGATCGCGCTTCAGGTGATGCAGCAGCATGCCATTGATGCCGGCGTGCGATGGACGGCCAATGCCAACGCAGTCCCCGGCTGGGAGCTGCCGTCCGCCCTGCAACCCATCGCACGACGACTGGTGGCCGGACAGCCACTGACGCAAACCCAGGAGGCGCTGTTGCGGCGGCGTTACCTGATGCAGTCGGCGCACTGGAACTTCGACGCGCTGGGCGACACCGCACTGACCTACGCCGCCGATGCCGGCGTCAGCGAGCTGCCGTACCGGCCGGGCCCCGGCCTGTTCTACATCAACCGGCCAACGGTGGATGGCAAGCGCGTGGTACTGCCGAACGCATGAAAAAGGGGACGGAGGGATCAAGTCGTTTTGGCACAAACGACTTGATCCCTCCGTCCCCTTTTCTTCAACCGGCCTGCTCGACCAGGTTGGCGAGTTCGTCCGCATCGAATCCGGCCAGCAGGCGCGCTTCCATGTTGAACGGCCCGTGCAGGTAGCCGCCGGCGTACTCCACCAGCAGCTCCTTGAAACGCGTGCGCGGCTCGGCACCGGCGCGGTCGCAGTACCAGCGATACCAGCGCGAACCGGCGGCAACATGCGCCACTTCCTCACGCAGGATCACCTCCAGCACATCGGCGGTTTCGCCATCGCCGACATTGCGCAGCTTCTCGATCATGCCCGGGGTGACGTCCAGGCCACGCGCTTCCAGCACGCGCGGCACCAGCGCCATGCGCGCCAGGCCGTCATGCGCGGTCTTTTCGCACATTTCCCACAGACCGTTGTGTGCGGGGAAATCCGCATAGTCGTGGCCATGCACCTGCAGGCGCTCGCGCAGCAGCATGAAATGCCGCGATTCGTCATCGGCACAGCTGACCCAATCAGCATGGAACGCCGACGGCAGGCCCCGGAACCGGTACACCGCGTCCCAGGCCAGGTCGATCGCGTTGAGCTCGATATGGGCGATGGCGTGGATGAAGGCAGCCCGCCCTTCCACGCCGCCCAGTCCACGCCGTGGTACCTCGCGCGGATGCACCAGCACCAGTCGTCCCGGACGACCCGGCATGCAGATCGGATCCGGCGGCGGCGCATCCGCGGCCACCTTCAGGCGACCGGCACGGAACGCGGCCGCATACGCCTGGGTCAATGCAACCTTGCGCAGCGGATCGGCTTCAGCCAGGCACTGCTGCGCAGCGCGCAGCAGGTCGCCACCAACGTCGGTCACATCCACCACGCCTGATCCTCAGGCGCGGCGCTTGTGCTTGGCATCGTCCGAACGCAACTGCTGGATGCGCTCGAAGTAGCCCGGCTCGATACCGGTCGGGTAGTGGCCGTTGAAGCAGGACGAATCGAAGCTGCGCAGCGCCGGGTTGCCTTCGCTCACCGCCGCTTCCATGTCTTCCAGGTCCTGGTAGATCAGCCAGTCGCAGCCCAGGTGGGCCTCGATCTCTTCCACCGTGCGGTTGTGCGCGACCAGCTCTTCGGCCGCCGGCATGTCGATGCCGTAGATGTTCGGGTAGCGCACCGGCGGCGCGGCGCTGGCCAGGTAGACCTTGCGCGCGCCGGCATCACGGGCCATCTGCACGATCTGCTGGCTGGTGGTGCCACGCACGATCGAATCGTCCACCAGCAGCACCACGCGGTTGCGGAACTCCAGGTGGATCGGGTTGAGCTTGCGGCGCACCGACTTCACGCGTTCCCCCTGCCCCGGCATGATGAAGGTGCGGCCGATGTAGCGGTTCTTGATGAAGCCTTCGCGGTACTTCACCCCGAGCACATTGGAGATCTCCAGCGCGGCATCGCGCGAGGTATCCGGGATCGGGATGATGGTGTCGATGTCGTGGTCCGGGCGCAGGCGCAGGATCTTCTCGCCCAGCTTGATGCCCATGCGCATGCGTGCCTTGTGCACCGAGACGTTGTCGATCATCGAATCCGGTCGCGCGAAGTACACGTATTCGAAGATGCACGGGGTGTGCTCGGCCGGCTCGGCGCAGATTTCCGAGAACAGCTCGCCGCGCGCGGTGATCACCAGCGCTTCGCCCGGCTGCACGTCACGCACGCGCTGGAAACCCAGCACGTCCAGCGCGGCCGACTCGGACGCCACGATGTACTCGTCGCCTTCTGCGTGGCTGCGCTTGCCCAGCACCAGCGGACGGATGCCATGCGGGTCGCGGAAGGCCACCAGGCCCAGGCCCAGCACCACGCTGACCACTGCATAGCCGCCCTTGCAGCGGCGATGCACGCCGGCCACCGCGCGGATCGCGGCTTCCGGGCTGAGCTGGCGCTGCTGCTCCAGTTCGTAGGCAAACACGTTCAACAGCACTTCGCTGTCCGAATCGGTGTTGACGTTGCGCCGGTCCTGTTCGAACACCTGCTGGCGCAGCGCCTCGGTGTTGATCAGGTTGCCGTTGTGGGCCAGCGCGATGCCGTAAGGCGAATTCACGTAGAACGGCTGTGCCTCGTCCATGCCTTCCGAACCTGCCGTCGGATAGCGCACGTGCGCGATGCCGACGCTGCCTTCCAGCGTGGACATGGTGCGGGCGTCGAACACATCGCGGACCAGGCCGGTGGCCTTCTGCACCCGCAGGCGGCTGCCATTGGCGGTGGCGATACCTGCCGCGTCCTGGCCGCGATGCTGGAGAACGGTCAAGCCGTCATACAACTGCCCGGCGACGTTCTGGTTGCCGACGATTCCGACGATGCCACACATGGTGCGAGGTCTCCGCTGGGCTGTGCCCAGTTACAAGGAAGGTGGCCGTACCTGGCCGCGGTGGTCGCCGCGCCTGCGGTCGACATTGGCCGGATCGTCCGGCTCGATACTGTCCGGCAGTGCTGGGGCGTCCGGGCGCACTTCGGCCGGATCGTATGCATCGCCCTGTTCCGCTTTCGCGGGCCGCAGCCATCCGCCGCCCGCCACTACCTGGTTGAGGATGCCATTATCGCCTGCCGCGCCCGGCTTTCCCAACCCGGCGCCTGCGTTCTTCCCCAATTCCATCAATGCAGATGGGGACAGCATGTCGGTCGGCAAGGCCTTGGGCAGCATGTCGGCGCCGGGTACCTGCCAGTGCGGCAGCTTCCCGTTCATCCAGGCCACGGCCGGATTCAGCACCGGGCGAACCGCCGAGCGCTTCCAGGAGGGCTCGGCGGTCAGCGGGGTGAAGCCGGCCAGCAGCACCAGGATCGCCGCGATCAGGCCACCGCGCACGGCCCCCAGTACACCGCCCAGCAACCGGTCCAGGCTGGTCAGCATGCTGCGGTGGATCATCGCCTTGATGACCATGCCGATCACCGCGACCACGATCATCACGCCAATACCCACGCCCAGGTAGCCGCCGACGAAATGTTCGCCGCCAGGTGCCGCGGGTGCCGCCCACCAGCGCGCGGCATCGTTGCCGAAGGCGAAGGCCGCCCACGCGGCCAGCAGCCACGACAACGTGCCGATGACGATTCCCACGAAGCCACGCAGCATCCCGAGCAGGGTCGAGGCAGCGATCACGATCAGCAGCACCACGTCGATCATGGCGCCCCGCTCCTTCGGCGGCGCTGGCAACGGGCCTGCACGTCGGTCATGGGTGCGGTCGGACCATGCCGGCGACGCCAACCTTGGCGGCGACCTGCGCCTTCAGCTGTTCGGCGTCAGCCCGGTTGGCCACCGGTCCGACACGGACGCGATGCAGGGTGCCCTTTTCGGTACGCACCTGCTCGACGAAGGCGCTGAAGCCGGCAGCACG
>NZ_JAOCGL010000074.1:0-20828 GCF_029842485.1 Stenotrophomonas sp. GD03777 | reverse complement strand
AGCCGAGCATGGGCTCGGCTCCACAATGGCCCGCTGTATCACCCACGGAAGGAAGACCCATGCAGGACGCGCAGTACTTGTTGAACGAATTCTGGTCGGGCCTGAGCGTGCTCGATCTGGTGGGCGGCAGCGTGCTCGGTACGCTGCTCGGCCTGGTGCTGGGCATCGCCGGCTGGCGCTGGCTGCATCGCCGTGGTTGGTTGCAGCGGCGCAAGCGCTGGCATCACTGGCTGCTGGCCAGCTACGTGGTGCTGCTGCCGCTGGCCACTGCCTTCTTCGGCCTGCAGCTGGGTTTCACTGCCGGTGCGCACCGTGCGCTGTTCAAGCAGCTCGATCATTTCCAGCCGCACCTGCAGACCCTGGTGGAAGGCTGGAGCGAAGGCTTTACCGATTCGCTGGACGACCCGCGCATGCGCGAGGCACTGCGCAGCCAGGGCACGGTGGGCGACGTCGCCGACACCATCGCCTCGGCCTACCTCAGCGAGCATCCGCTGCCTGGCCTGGACCGTCTTGGCAACGGCCCATTGGCACGCGGCACCGGCTGGGTGATCGGCAGGGTGCGCGAGGGCCTGCTGCGCAGCATGGTGGAAGACACGCTGGTGGACAGGGCCGGTACCCTCGGCCTGGAACCCAAGGTGGTGCGCGAGGCGCTGACCATGCACGTCGATGAGCTGCTGCACACCCGTGGCGTGTTGCGGCTGGTGAAGGCGCAGATCAACGGCATGATGCCGGGCGTGTACTTCGGGCTGCTGTTGCCGTTGTTGATCATCGCGCTGCTGGTGGCGCTGGAGATCTGGGCTGCGCAGCGGTTCGGGTGGACGCGGCAGAGGGTAGTGCCGGCCGTTGGCCGGCAATTGCAGGTTCCTGCCGAAGGTTCATGAGGTTGCCGGTGCATGGGGTCAGATCCCTTTTCCACAGGAAAAGGGATCTGACCCCGAGCCGGTCAATCGCCGTCGGTTTCGTCCGGGTGGGCCTTCCAGTAGCCGGTGGAACGAATCCAGTCGCGCGGCACGCCCAGGTGGCCTTCGATGAACTTGCGCATCATCCGCGCGCGGCGCGATTCAGTGGCGATCCAGTAGAAGACATCGCCGTCCGGGGCCTCGAAGTCGGTCAGCATGTCTTCCAGCAGCGTACTGCTGGCCGCCGGGAAGCCGTTGCGCTCCAGCCAGTGGATGCGCACGTTCTCGTACTGCGGCAGGTCCTGGCGCTCGGTCTCGTCGCGCACTTCGATGAAGGCCTGCACCTCGGCACTGTCCGGCAGCACGTCCAGCCAACGGGCGATGGCCGGCAGTGCGGTTTCATCGCCGATCAGCACGTAGGCGTCGTAGCTGTCGGCCACCACGAACGAGCCGCGCGGACCGCCGATCACCAGCACGTCGCCCGGCTGTGCGCGTTCGGCCCACGGCCCGGCCACGCCCTGGTCGTGCAGCACGAAGTCGATGGCCAGCTCGCCGGCTTCGTGGTCCCACCAGCGTGGGGTGTAGTCGCGCGACGGCGAAGGCTCCTTGCCGTCCGGGTAGCTGCGGCCTTCGGCGGTCAGCACCGGCAGCACCATCTCGCCCGCAGCGTTGGGGAAGAACAGCTTGATGTGGTCGTCGGCGCCGGGCGAATCGAAGCCGGCCAGCGCGTCGCCGCCCAGCACCACGCGGCGCATGTGCGGGGTGACTTCTTCGGTGCGCAGCACGGTCAGTTCACGGAAGCGCACATCCAGGCGCAGGCGCGTGTTGTTGTGTTCGGTCATGGGGATACCTGCAAAGGTGTCGCGCGGGGGCGCGCGGCGTAGGGGAGGACCTGGCTGGATTCAGTCTGGCTGGGTCGTTGAAAGCGGTGATGCCTCGCTACCGGCGGTACCGTTGAGCAGGGCAGACGCCCGCGTCAGCAGCGCCGCCACTTCGTCCGCCTCGCCCTCGGCCCAGCGGCCGTGGTGGTGCACCAGCGCCCGCTTGAACTCGCGCAGGGCGCAGGCCAGCGGCGGCGGCAGCGAAGCCTTGGTGATCTCGCGGGCACGGTCGAAGGCACGCCGCTGCGCCAGGCGCACCTGGGTGCGCTGCACCTTCAGCTCGAACTCGCCGGCGGCGGTGATGCGGAAGATCCGCTTGCCATCCACTTCCTCGGCCTCGATCCAGCCGGCCTGCTCGAAGCTGGCCAGTAGCGGGTACATGGTGCCGGCGCTGGGTGTGTAGGCCTGCATGAACTGGTTGCTGATCAGCTGCATCAGCTCGTAGCCATGGCGCGGCTGCTCGCCGATCAGGGCCAGCACCAGCAGGCGCAGGTCGCCGCGGCTCAGCACACGTGGCTGGCCGTTGCGGCGCGGCACATCCGGATCGGTGGAACGGGCTCTGGCAGAAGCGGTACGGCTCATTCCGATATATCGGTAAACGAGTATGCAAACGATATATCGATATGTCGAAAGCGACAACATCCGATCCGGCCACAAGCAGGTGCAATTTGGGCCACGGACCTTCGTGCGCACAGCAAAAGGGGCGCCCCGTGTGAGGCGCCCCGGCGATGCTGTGGAAGGGAGCAGGGCCATCGGGCCCATCACTCGCGACCCACCCTGGGCCCGCGACTGGCAGCGATCCAGAGGCAGGTGCGACATGTTGTCGCCGGTTCAGTACCGTTGCCCAAACCGCCCCTACAGCGGTGCCGGGGTTGCCCTACAACCGTCATCGGCAGCAGTAACACTGCGTCCTGCGCATGGGCGCAGCGGCCGCAAGCGACAGCCCGCGCCGCCGCCAAGGCCCGCCGCAGGGCCATCAGCGGGCCCGGCAAGTCCCTTGCGGACACTGGCCGGTTGCATCCATACGCCAGCGTAGCCAAGTGACGAAAGCCCTTGGTGCGCTACACTTTGCGGTCTAGAAATCTATACAACAGTCGCGCGCGTGCGTGCGGTTATGGGAGCGCTAATGAACTGGTTGAACGAGGTGCTGAACAACGACCCGAATCCTGTGGAAACCCAGGAGTGGATCGAGTCGTTGAAGGCCGTTATTGATGTCGAGGGCTCCGAGCGCGCGCATCAGCTGCTGGAAGGCATGGTGGAACTGACCCGTCGTTCGGGCGCCTACCTGCCGTTCTCTCCCACCACCGAATACGTCAATACCATCGAACCGCAGTTCGAGGCCAAGAGCCCGGGCAACGCCGAGCTGGAATGGCGCATCCGTTCGATCATCCGCTGGAACGCGATGGCCACCGTGGTGCGCGCCAACCGCAAGCCGGGTGACCTGGGCGGCCACATCGCCTCGTTCGCCTCCGGCGCCACCCTGTACGACGTGGGCTTCAACCACTTCTGGCGCGCCCCGAGCGAGAATCACCCGGGCGACCTGCTGTTCATCCAGGGCCACAGCGCTCCGGGCATCTACGCACGTTCCTTCCTGGAAGGCCGCATCAGCGAAGAGCAGCTGGACAAGTTCCGCATGGAAGTGGACGGCGGTGGCCTGTCCTCGTACCCGCACCCGTGGCTGATGCCGGACTACTGGCAGACCCCGACCGTGTCGATGGGCCTGGGCCCGCTGGCCGCCATCTACCAGGCGCAGTTCATGCGCTACCTGGAAAACCGTGGCCTGATCGAGAAGTCCGACCGCAAGGTGTGGTGCTTCATCGGCGACGGCGAGAGCGACGAGCCGGAAACCCTGGGTGCCATCGCCCTGGCCGGCCGTGAAGGCCTGGACAACCTGATCTTCGTGGTGAACTGCAACCTGCAGCGCCTGGACGGCCCGGTGCGCGGCAACGGCAAGATCATCCAGGAACTGGAAGGCGTGTTCCGTGGCGGCGGCTGGAACGTGATCAAACTGCTGTGGGGCGGTTACTGGGATGCCCTGCTGGCCAAGGACACCAATGGCGTCCTGAAGAAGCTGATGATGGAAACCGTCGACGGCGAATACCAGAACTGCAAGGCCTTCGGCGGCGCCTATACCCGCGAGCATTTCTTCGGCAAGTACCCGGAAACCGCCGCGATGGTCGCCGGCCTGAGCGACGACGACATCTGGCGCCTGAACCGTGGTGGCCACGACCCGCACAAGGTGTACGCCGCCTACCACCAGGCCGTGAACACCAAGGGCATGCCGACCGTCATCCTGGCCAAGACCGTGAAGGGTTACGGCATGGGCAGCGCCGGTGAAGCACTGAACCCGACCCACCAGACCAAGAAGCTGGACGACGAAGCGGTGCGCCACTTCCGCGACCGCTTCAACATTCCGGTGACCGACGCGCAGCTGGCCGACGGCCAGGTGCCGTTCTACCACCCGGGCCCGGATTCGCCGGAAGTGCAGTACCTGCAGGAACGCCGTGCCGCGCTGGGCGGTTACCTGCCGCAGCGCCGCCGCAAGGCCGACAAGACCTTCGTGGCGCCGAAGCTGGAAGCCTACGAGCGCCTGCTGAAGAGCAGCGGCGAGCGCAGCTACTCCACCACCATGGCGTTCGTGCAGAGCCTGAACATCACCCTGCGTGACAAGGAACTGGGCCCGCACATCGTGCCGATCGTGGCCGACGAAGCCCGTACCTTCGGCATGGAAGGCCTGTTCCGCCAGATCGGCATCTACGCGCCGTTCGGCCAGAAGTACAAGCCGGTCGATGCGGACCAGCTGATGTTCTACCGCGAAGACCAGAGCGGCCAGGTGCTGCAGCAGGGCATCAGCGAGCCGGGTGCGATCAGCTCGTGGATGGCCGCCGGTACCAGCTACTCGGTCAGCAACGTGCCGATGCTGCCGTTCTACATCTATTACTCGATGTTCGGCTTCCAGCGCGTGGGCGACATCGCCTGGCAGGCCGCCGACATGCGTACCCGCGGCTTCCTGCTGGGTGGCACCGCCGGCCGCACCACGCTGAACGGTGAAGGCCTGCAGCACGAAGATGGCTTCAGCCATCTGGTGGCCGGTGGCATCCCGAACGTGCGCAGCTACGACCCGACCTTCGGCTTCGAAGTGACGGTGATCCTGCAGCACGGCACCAAGCGCATGATGGAAGACCAGGTGGACGAGTATTACTACGTCACCCTGATGAACGAGAACTACACCCACCCGGAAATGCCGGAAGGCGCGGCCGAAGGCATCGTCAAGGGCATGTACCTGCTGACCGACGCCGGCAAGCCGAAGAAGGGCGAGCTGCGCGTGCAGCTTTTGGGCTCCGGCACCATCCTGCGCGAAGCCATTGCTGCTGCCGAGCTGCTGGACAAGGACTTCGGCGTGACCGCCGACATCTGGAGCTGCCCGAGCTTCAACGAACTGCGTCGCGATGGTTTCGACGTGGAACGTGCCAACCGCCTGCATCCGGAAGGTGAGCAGCGCAAGGCCTACGTGACCGAGCTGCTGGAAGGCCGCCAGGGCCCGGCGATTGCCGCTACCGACTACGTGCGTGCGTATGCGGACCAGATCCGTGCGTTCGTGCCGATGTCGTACACGGTGCTCGGTACCGATGGTTTCGGCCGCTCGGATACGCGTGCGAACCTGCGCCGGTTCTTTGAGGTGGATCGCTACTACATCGCGCATGCCGCGATTGCGGCGCTGGCGAAGGACGGGAAGATGACCGCGAAGGATGTGGCCCGGGCGATCAAGCAGTACAAGATTGATCCGGAGAAGGCTAATCCTGTTGGGGTTTGATTGAGATAGAAACTCGAGGGCCGAACGAGATGCTTCGGCCCTCTATACATGAGGGGGTAAGGAATGGAAATCCAAGATGTACAGCAAGGTGGCGATAGTGAATTGACGGCTGACGGCGATCACGATTCCGTCGCGGCTTGGGCTTGGGAAGAATTACTGAATCCGAAGCGGCGCAAGGAGATCGCGCGATCCACTGATACCTCCAATAATGAAGCTTCAGCGGCCAAGGACGCCTCTGGGCGAAAAGAGGTGCGGACTGCAATTGAGAGGGATCACGACCGTATTCTCTTCTCAACGCCGGTACGTCGTCTTGCCGACAAGACCCAAGTTTTCCCGTTAGATAAAAACGACAGTGTTCGTGATCGTCTAACTCATTCGATCGAAGTATCCAACTTGGCTCGTAGCTTCGGTACTATTCTTGCTGAAAGGCTGGATGTTTCCGGTTTTCCGACGGCGCACCGCGATCTGCCTGCGCTTTGTGCAGCCATTGGACTTGTGCACGATCTAGGCAATCCGCCTTTCGGTCACCAGGGTGAGGCCGCTATCCAGCACTGGTTTGCTAGTAATCCCAGATTGATTTCTACGCTGACAGAAGCACAGCGGCGCGACTTCTCATCTTTTGAAGGCAATGCGCAGGGATTTCGACTGGTCACTAAGCTACAGCTCCTTAATGACAACTATGGTTTGGATCTGACGTACGCTTCACTCGCTGCCATGATGAAGTATCCCGTTCAGTCATGCGACGTGAGCGACAAAAAATGCGCATCTAAGAAGCATGGATTCTTCCAGTCCGAAAAGCCAATTGCTGAAGAGGTCATGAAAGCTGTTGGCCTTGATCTCGGAAGACGTCATCCACTCGCATATGCGATGGAGGCCTGTGATGACATCGCTTACTGCGTATTTGATGCTGAAGATTGCATTAAGAAGGGATTGGCATCAATTTCTGATCTTCATGAATGGCTAAAGCATGAGTGCAGAGTTGATGGGAAAGATGACGAGTTGGTTTTTGCGCTCGTTAAGTTCAGTGAGAAAAAGACTGGCGAGTACAGGGCGCGTGGTGAATTTTCACCCAGTGAGCTTAATGATATTTCAATGCAACGCTTTCGCGCTGAGGCAATTGGCCTATTTATGGACTCGGCTGTCAGTGCGTTTGTGAAAGGGCAAGAGAAGTTTGCAGATGGTACGGAGAGCAGATCCTTGCTTGATCTGTCTGCGGCAAAGGCATTGCGAAAGTGTTTAAAGAGCTTCTCGCTGAAACACGGCTATACGCATAGATCTGTCTTGAAGGTTGAGCTTACTGGTTTCAATGTAATTAATCGGTTGATGGATATGTTCTGGGCGGCCATTACCGATCGAGAGTCGTTCGATGATCCGAAATCAAAGCGTAAGCATCCCTTTACAAGGCTTGCTTATGAGCGGATTTCTGAAAATTATCGTCGGGCGTTTGAGAATCCCCAAGGTGCCTCGGCGGATCTTCCAATGCGCTATCGGGAGGCTCAGCTTCTTACAGATATGATAGCTGGCATGACGGATTCATTTGCAATGGACCTTTGCGAAGAGCTAGAGGGTGTCATTGGCGATTTCAGTCTACAGTGCTACAAAGAATAGATGTTGAATAATCGGCTAAGAAAAATTCTAGATAATTTCTTGTTTCCGCCCTCGGATATCGAAAGGAGAAGGGGGGTGGCCGGTTTTATGGCTGAGGTCTCTGTAATTCTGCCTGACACGGTTATTTTTGGTGGAGTTGTTAGAGAGTTTTCTTTGGGGCATGCCAAGGATTTTTGCTCGGATCTTGATTTGGTCACGCGCCACTCGAGGGGTAATATCGAGAGATTCCTTCAGGGTAGAGATTGGGTAAGAAATAAATTTGGAGGTTATCGTGTTCTCCAGGATAAGTGGATGTATGACCTTTGGTCACTGGAGGATACCTGGGCCGCGCGGGCAGGATACATCGCATGTTCGGATTTTGATGACCTGCTTAGAACCACATTTTTTGATATTGACTCGGCAGCGTTCCATATATCTTCGCGCCGTCTAATTATGAGCGCGGCCCACGTAGAGGCTGTGAGGTCGAAGAGATTGGGGATCAATCTTGCTGAAAATCCATCTCCCTCCGCAATGGCTAGGCGCGCGGTCCGGATGGCGATGAGGAATGAACTTTCGCTTTCGAGGGAGCTTGCTGATTACGTGGTTTCTAATTATTGTTCAGCTCAACCCAACTCACTCGAAAGTGGGTATGTGCATTCTTTGAAGCGGTTGCTTGATGCAGGAGAGTGTGAGCTTGTTCACCCGGAAATTCAGCCGGACTTTTTTCGTGTGTATTAACTAAAAAATGGATTGATTCCTAAGTTGCGGGTCCCTGGCGCTGGCCCCCCTCGAGCCTGTTGACCAAGGTGGTACTCCTTCTCGACTCAGTTCTGGAGGGATGGAAAGTGGACAAGGGACGTCCACCGTTTTTGTCTCCGGATTTGAATGATCTCGAGAACCAACGCCAAGTTGCGTCGGGCGATCCAGCGCTTGATCTCTTCTCCCATCATTGAGCTCATCGGTGTCTCCTTCTAGAAAAGTAACACCTGAGTAGGAGTTTAGTGGGTCATGCAGGAAGTTTAAGCGTCAATACTCCGAGAGATTTGCTGCGGGATCGCGCTTATCAAAAATAGCGTCACGGTGAAATTCCAAGAAGCTGAGCTGCTTCTGGGAGAACGTTCCATACCTAAGAGATAAATCCAATTCTAAACCGAGCCGACCTTGCACGTCGGAGGGTAGATTGTTCGAGACCAGTAATCGACCGCTCGACGAAAAGCTAATCCACCCCCGATCAAACAGAAGATCCGCGTGCGGAGCCAGCAGAAGACCGTTCTCGCCATCAACCCGCTCGCTATGAGTGCTATCCGCCCATGGCTTGATGTGGCTCGCGCGAAGGAATCTCAGGTCCTCAATGCCGGTCAACCGGCAACCCTTCTCAACGCCAATTAGTCGCTCGCGGAACAGACGCTGCTTCGTCCGCACTTCGGTTTCGCGTCTTGTAGTGGTCGCGCCCACGTCATCTATAGCGGCATCGATCTCTGCTTGGTCCGTCTCGCTCGCCGCAAGGCCCAACGAGGCTTCCAGTGATCTCAAGCGGAACACGATCGCAGACCTTGGCTGACCTTCTCGATCTGGTGTGCCAGGTTGAACGTAGGAAGACTGGCACATGAACCTACCAAGGTACCGATAGGGCCGTCCCTTGCCCATCATCTGAAACACTACGAGCGTCTTGCCATCCTTGACGTGCTCGCCAATCGCTCTGTTGCCTGCCACATACTTCATGTCTCCGACTTGACCCTCGCCGAAGTAATGAAAGACTTCGTCGTCGTCCCAGAAATCATGGTAGCCATGAGACACGCCGGCCTCGCCAGTGAACGCGATGACTAGCGGATGCTCTTTGGGTGTCGAAATGCCGCCTTGCTGTTGCCCGCCAAATACACCGTGGATCTGCTTTTGACGGTTGTAGAGCGCGCCCACCTCGAATGGGAGTTCCATCCTAGATCCCTGTCCCGAAAGCTAACTGCCCAGGATTCTAGCCAGAACCAGGTTCCTTGTGTCATTGGTTGACGCGTTTGGCTGCCTCGATAAGGTGCAGATGGGGGGCTACTGGGACGCAGACCTAGGGCAGCTGTTCTTAGGTGCGCTCAAGTTCCTCCTACGTCTCTCTGGTGAGCCCCACCCATCTTTCCAGCGCTCTAGCTCTATTGCATCGCTTGCGGCCGCATACATGGTGACTATCAGAAGACTTGGCCCGGAGTTGTCGACGAACAGAATGGCATCGTCACGTACGCTCAGATCAAAGAATTGTGCACCGGCATCATGAATTCCGATGGTGACATCTTGGCAGGCCAACGCTTCGGCAAAGCTCTCGGCGTGGGCCCGAAACAGTGCAAACTCCGAGTTGGTGAGTCTTGGGTAGTTCTCAAGACTCATTGCGGTGGCCGGCGCGTAACTCCCTCCAATGATCAATCCCAATAGCGCTACCGTCGTCAGGGCAAGCAAAGTCCGTCTCGGCATAGTGAGGCCAGTGTTGGAGGCTAAAGGCTCAGGCGGCGGAGAATGCTTCGGACCGTGCATACGATCCGCGCATTGCATTCGATGTGCGCAGCGAGGCGCGCTCTACTCCCGCACGTGCAGCCGCTCAGCCACCTGCGCAGTCAACGCCACACACGCCATCTTCAACCCTTCCATCACCCGATCCCCCAGGTATTCCTCGGGCGCGCCGTTCTGCCGAGTCCGCTCCGCAGCCAGCATCAACTCCGCCACCACGCGCAAGCCGGCCAACGCGCAATCCGCATCCGCCAGCTGAAGGCGACGCCCAGGTAGTTGATGCCGCTCCGGCCAAGGCTGGCCGTCCGCAGCCGCACCAGTGCCGATGCGATGCAACGTGGCGACGAAGGCGTTGGGATCGATGGACCGTTCGCGGTCGGGTTCGGCGTTGTCCGGATCGTACTGCGCGTGCAGGGAACGGAAGTCCGATGTGTTCATGGCAATGCTCCGTACAGGACAGACAGCAGCGCCACCGATAAAAGTGGCGGACGATGCGAGGCTCGAAAACCGGTCAACAACCAATCCGGCGGGTCCGAAGACCCCCACGCACCGCCCGCCATGGACCGCGAACGGATTGCCAGCCGGCGTCACACGAACGTGACGCCGGCTGACAAGCGCAAACACATGGTTGTTGACCGGGTTTTCGACGCCCGTGCCACCCTGTGTGAGGTGGCATGCCAAGGTGTACTCGCATGGCTGCGAGATGCCAAGAAACCGCGGGCCGCAGAGGCCGCAAATGCTGACGCTTACGGCATTGTTGCATGGCGCACGCGCGACAGAACCCTTGCGGTGCAGCGGTTTGGGCCGTTGTTAAGCTACTGCCCGAATGCGCTTCAAAAAGTACGGTTTGCAGCCGTGTAGGATCCCAAAAGCGACACCTAGCCCGCCGAGTTGACACGTGCAGCGGGCCGATTGCGACACAGCTTAACTTTGCAGCGCCACGCCCGGCCGTGGCCACAGTGCATCGTCGCGCTCCAGGTCGTAGTTGCTGCCGAACGCCAGCGCCGCCTCGTGTGGCGGAAGGTCTGCGTAGCAACCCAGCAGGTACTCATCCATGCCGGCGTCGCCATGATCGATGGCGAACAAGTGGAGAAGTTCCCTGTCGAAGGCTTCCAGCCATGCGGGGTCGATCTTGGTCATGGTCATCCTCCCGAAGCAGGAGAGGATGACCTGGCGAGGTCTCAGGGGCTGCGACCTCCGGCCCCAAGGGAGGCCGCCTCAACCTAGGCGGTCAGCCCATGCGCATGGCGTGGCTCTGCTGTTCCTGCGTCCGTGCATCCAGCGCCTGCTGCTCATTCTGGCGGGCGAGCTCGCGCTGATCGCCCACCACAGCCAGTTGCTGCAGCGACTCAGCCACCGGCGTTTGTGCAGCCACGGCAGTGGGCATGCCTGCACGCAGGTGGGCAGGGTCAGATAGGTCGCCTTGCACAACAAAGATGGTGTGACCCGCCGGCTGATTGGCCGTGGCGTTGCTCAGCACCACATGGTCCACCTGTTCCAGACCCTGCTCGCGTGCCCTCACTGTCAGGCTGGCGGCGAGGTTCTCACTGGTCGCGTCGAAGGGGCGGCCGTGCTTCTCGTCCAGTGCAGCGACGCCCTGGCGAATCTGCTGATGGAGGGCATATTCCGGGCTGCCTGGCTCTATCGCCGCGATTCGGCGTCCTTCCGTAAAGAGAGGCTCGGGCTCCTGCGTAGACACCACGCGCGGGCTCTTGGCGATCTCTCTGTAGGGATCTTCAGGATGAAACTGCTTCGCCTTGACCTCGCGTTCCAGGCGAACCTCGCGGGTCTCGTTCAACGCGGAAATCTCGGCGGGATCGGTCTCTTTGGTTGTTCTATCGAGCGGGGGAACGCCCACTGTGCGGTCCCAGCTGCCGTTTTTGGCGTCGTAGCTGTGATAGTCGAACTTGGTACCAATCACGTTCGGATCTACGGCGTCGCGTTGCAGGAGCGCTGCGCCCTCGAACTTGCTCAGCTCAACGAAGTAGAAATGCCCAGCGGGCTGCGGCATATCCAGGTGCACGCTGACTGCCGTCTTGCCAGCACGGAATGCGCCGGCAGCGCTGTTGTCGAGCATGTTCTGCCAGACCTTTTCGGCTGCCTGCTCACCGCGTTTGTGCTCCGTGGAAACCAGCAGCAAGCGTGGCGTCCAGCAGTTCACATTGAGGTCGTTCTTTTCGAACGAAACATCGTGGGATTTGAGCGTGCTGGTGTAGGGCAGGTTGAGTGCCAGATCGGGCCTGCCGGCCTCCATCCAACTTCTGCGCTCCGCCAGGTCGTTCCTGATCAGATCCTGGCCGAAGGCTTCTTGCCTGCGCTCGGTGAACGCTACGTTCTTCTCGTTGCCGAACAGCGTGGCCTGTTGCTCGGCAACGGCGGTTGCAAAGCTGTTGGCCACCCGGCCGGGGAGGCTGTCGTTGCGCACAACACCCAACGCAAGCAGGCCGTAGCCATCATTGTCGGGAAGCTGCGCGAGATAGTTCCAATACAGCTCGCGATTTCCCTCCTTCGCGTAGGAGGACAGGACACGAATATCCTTATCGGTAAGTCCGCTCATGATTCATCCTTGAGATGCGGTTTACGGCTGAACGCGATAGCGGCTCAGAAGATCACGCACGCTGGTTTCCAGACGCTGCCAGTCGCTCAGCATTACGCGTGCATAGTTCATCTCGATGGCGATGCTGTCGCCCACATCCACGATGGAATGGCGGCACATTGCGATCTGGCCTTCTCCGACGCGTTCAAGTGTCTTTCCCTGAGCTACAAGTCCGTCAGGAATGCGATCTGCCGGGTCGCAGCTGATGAACGTTGTCAGTTGCCCCTCCGCCGAGCGGGCCACATACCAGTCTGGCTCCATCCCCGGGTTGTGCACGTAAGGCCTGCCCAGCGCAGCCTCTGACTCCTTTGCATAGGCTTCCATCAACGATGGGTCGATCGCATAGGGCGTCAGGCCCCATCGCTCGGGTTGTGCAACGCGTAGCGCAAGATTCTCCACCGGGTCTCTTCGCTCCAGCGACCCCGGCGCGCTGGTGGCCTCACTGCTGGACCGGCGTGCCAGATAGTTCTGGATGGGAACGCGATCGATGTACCTAAGCTCGACCAGTACCTGCCGCCGGCTGTCCTGCGTGCTGCGCACCGGGCGATCACCAGGAGGCGCTGCATCGAAATCAGGCCAGAACACAGTGAGCATGACGCCCCCATCGGCCAAGGGGCCCGTCTGGTTGTAGTAGAGGTTGGCCGGGAACATGAAGCGGTGCGGGCCAAGCCGAGCTTCCACCGGCTGCATTGTGTAGGTCTGTCCGCCCACCGTACGTGGGCTGGTTGCGGTTTCGGACATGGGGGTTCCGTTCGGGTCCTTTTCCGTGGATGGGGCCTTCGCGCAGGCGGTGGTGCTCAGCACGGCCACCAGGGCGAAGGAGGCAAGCCGGCAAGCCGGTGCTCTGCTCATGGGCGATTCCCTTGCATGATCGAAACGACTATAGAACGGTGGGATGGCAAGCTCCAGTCGCAGCCGGGACCGCGGCCACCGCGGGGTCATTACTGCATGCTGGCTCACATATTCGGCAAGTCGCGATCGGCGTCCTCTATTCCTCCACCTGCCCCCCATACCACCTATGCCATCATCCGCCCAGGACCGCAGCACCCATCAAGGCTGAACAGGCATGGAGCAGGCAACACGCTACACCGTAACCCTTTATCTGGCCGCGTCCGGCACCCCGCTGAACAGTGGGGGCATCTCGCCGCGCGGCCATATGTACCTGCAGGTGGCCGCGGGCGACGAGGCCCACAGTTACGGCTTCGCGCCGCCGCGCCAGGCGCCGGGCGAAACCCGCACCGGCGTGCAGTACGCGCAGGTACGCCACGACGATGCCGACGAGCATCTGGACCCGTACTACAGCCGCACCCTGGAAATCACCGAGGAGCACTACGGCTGCCTGCGTGATTTCGCCGAGGAACCCGCCGAGTTCGAATTCGATGTGGATCGCCCGGCCACCATCAACCGCTGCAGCGACTTCGTTTGGGCGGCCCTGCACTACGCCGGCCTGCATCCGCTGCCGGCGCCGCTGGATGGCGGCAGCAACCTGGGCGAGTTCGCGGTGCTGTTCAACCTGCCGGAAATCCAGTGCATTGCCGCGCCGTTCCCGGGCAGCGACCTGAATGCCGAGACCCATCATGCGATGCCCGAGCGCGAGGCCGAGCATCATCGCCAGGGCGACCGCGCCAGCGATGAGCCGCCGCCGACGCCGATCGAAGTGGCCGGCACGCTGCTGGACCCTTCGCATCCAGACCATCGCCTGTTCTCGCAGCTGATCCAGAAGGTGGCGGAGCTGGATGCCGCGCACGGCCGCCCGTTCGATGCCGCCAGCCAACGCATCAGCGCCAGCCTGCTGGTGCTGGCCAAGCAGAACAACCTCTCGCGCGTGGACCACGTGCTGCTCAGTCGGCCGACCCAAAACAGCCATGCCGCCGAGAGCATCTTCATCGTGCAGGGGGACCGCAACGACCCGGGGCACCGTCGCGCCAGCATTGCCACCGAAGTGGCTGCCAAGACCGATGTGGCCGATTCGCTGCGGTTGAAGGAGCAATGACGCGTCCAGTTCGGCGGAGGCTGGTGGTACTGGCGGTGCTGGGCGCGCTGGCGGCATGCCGTGCGTCACCTGCGCCTGAGGTTGCGCCGCCCCTGCTGACGCGCGCACAGGCCGAGGCGCGCACGGTTGTGCCGTTCACGCGGGCCGTGCAGTTGCAGAAGGCCGGCCGGATTGCCGAGGTCACGTATGATTTGCCGGCGCCCCAGAAGCCGGCCATTCCGATCCTGAACATCGGGTTGCGGCTGCAGGATACCGATGCGCGACGGCTGCTGGATGCTTCGGAGAAGATCACGCTGGGACGGCTGCCAACGCGACTGCGCCTGGAGCGGATCGATGGCAGTGCACCTGGTCCTGTGCAGCTCTGGCAGCGTACTCGCGATGGACGCGATTCTCAGAAAATCGGGGAGGATGGCGTGGTAACAGACCTGACGACGGGGAGCGTGGACATCAACAGCTTGGCCGAGGCCGGGTTGTACTCTGAAGATGTGCTCTATCGCACGTTGCAGTTGGCGCAGGTCGGAGGCGTTGCACCCGGGCGTTACGTTCTGCGGGTGGACCTTGTGGAGGATCGGCCCCAGCTGGAAGGCCTGAAAGCAGAACTGATCGTTGGCTATCAATCACTAGGAAAGTGAACATGCACAAGGACGATGCCGAACGCTACAGCGTAACCATTCATCTGGCGGCCCCCGGCACGCCGCGCTACGGCCGTGATGCTGAGGGAAACAGGTTTCTGCTGGAGCCCTCGTTCGCGGGGCACATGTTCCTGTCGCTGCGCCGTTCGGGTGAACCCTTCCCGGAGAGCATGGGTTTCACCCACGCAGGCACCAAGGACGAGCCGAACAGGGGCAAAGTCGATGACATGGATGTGTTGGTCTACGACAAACCCCGCTTCGAGCGCACGATCGAGATCAGCAAGGAGCAGTACGACCGCATCCTCGAGTTCTCGGCAGACCCGAAGAAGCACGGCTTCGACATGGATTACGACTTCTTCTCCAACGCGTGCACCGATTTCGCATGGGGTGCCCTGAACCACGCAGGGCTGCGCCCGGTGGGGCTGGCCGGGGAGATCACCAACTACGAGGGCGCCACCAGGGTCCTGGACAACATCCGCGCGGTCAACGCCATTCCGCAGCAGGTGAAGGGCAGCGAGCTGGACAAGGTGCAGTGGAACCCGATGCCGAAGCAGACCTTCCGCGAGTGGATGTTCACCGAGAACGGCGAGCAGTGGCGCGGCAACAGCACCCTCGCGGCAAGCGGCACGCCCGCAGACCCGGCGCATGACGATCATGCCCGCCTCAACCAGATCCACCAGCAGGTGGCCGACCTCGGCGCTTTCGGGGCGCGCAACGGCAATGTCAGTGCCAGCCTGCTCGCGCTGTCGAAGGAGCAGCAGTTCTCGCGCGTGGACGAGGTGGTGCTGGGCGAGCAGCGCGGTGATACCGCACCGAAGCTGTTCATCGTGCAGGGGGACCGCAGTGACCCGGCACACCAGCGCGCCAGCATGCCGGCAGAGGTGGCTGCGCAGGCACCGGTGGAGGCCTCGTTCGATCGGGTCGCGCAGTTGCAGCAGAATGAGCCGCAGCGAGACGCGCAGCGCCTGCAGGAGGAGCAGCAGCTTCAGCAGAGCCACGGCCCACGGATGGCATAGCGGCGGGCGCAGCATCGAGGTCGAGCGTCGGCCATGCCCGCGCCGGCGCACGCCACGCCCCCCACCTGCTACCATTCCCCCGCATCCCCAGCCAGCCCACCCCGCGCAGACAGATGTGGGGCGGGCCGTCGCAGTACGGCCCAGCGAGCCAGGACACCTTCCCGTGCCCATTCAAGGACGCTCGCATGTTCAGTACTCCTCTCTTCCGCTCGGCCGCGCTGGCCGTTGCCGTTTCGCTCAGCCTCGGCGCGCCCTCGGCGTTCGCCGACAATGCACCTGCCGCCAGCGCCACCACCGCCGTACAGCGCCAGGCCGTGGCCAAGGGCCTGTACGAGCTGGCCTACAGCCCGAAGCAGAACGCCGTGTTCGTGGCCTCATCCGGTGGCTTCGGCGATGACGCCGGCCCGGCCCAGGTGCTGCGCCTGAACCCGGCCACGCTGGCCGTGGAAACCCGTATCCCGCTGGAGCGCAAGGCCTTTGGTGTGGTGCTGGATGACGCCCACAACCGCCTGTACGTGGGCAACACCGTGGACCTGTCGGTGACCGTGGTCGACACCGCGCAGAACAAGGCCGTCGGCACCCTCCAGCTGATGGAGAAGAAGACCGGCAAGGACGGCAAGGCCGCCTACACCCACGACCTGCGCGAGCTGGTGGTCGACAGCGCGGCCAACCGCCTGTACGTGACCGGCCACAGCAGCCAGCCGGACGTGAGCAGCGTGCTGTTCGTGATCGATACGAACACGCTGAAGGTGATCAACACCATCGACGGCCTGGGCAATGCCAAGGCGCCGGGCCTGGCGCTGGATGCGGCCAACAAGCGCGTCTACACCAGCAACCTGCTGGCCGACCTGGTGGTGGTGGGCACCGATTCGAACAAGGTGGTGGCGCAGCACAGGATCGCCGCCGAGCAGCCGATGAATATCGCGCTGGACCCGGCCGGCAAGCGCCTGTTCGTGACCGACCAGGGCTCGGAATTCCTGCGTGGCTACCAGGCCAAGAGCAGTGGCCTGGTCAGCAAGCATCCGGGCCAGCGCGTGCTGGTGCTTGACCGCAGTACCGGCAAGGAACTGGCCAGCATCCCGACCGATGCCGGCCCGCTGGGTATCCTGCTGGATGCACCGCGCAAGCGCCTGTACGTGACCAACCGCGAGGCGGGCACGGTGACGGCCTACAACAGTGACAGCTACCAGAAGGTGGCGACCTACACGGTGCCGACCCACCCGAACAGCCTGGCGCTGGATGCGAAGAACAACGTGTTGTTCGTGAGCATCAAGAACGGCGAGAAGGATGACAAGGGCGCTGACGAGAGCGTGGCGCGGATCCAGCTGTAAGCATTCGCGCTGGATTGACGAGGGCCGTGTCCTCGGCCGTCGGCCGTGGAGCGGGCCTCATCCGTTTGTGCGGCTCGCATGACGCTGGACTAGGAAGTGTTGCAAAAGCAGGGGCAGCGCTTGTTGCAGTGGGGCGGTACATGTAGCGTCATCAGCCTTCCAGGGGAGGCTATCCAATGAGTACGTATACCGCGTTCGTCGAGCTCGCATTTGAAAGGTTGAACAAAGAGCTGGCGATACCGAAGGGATTCGCCGTAGCACTCTACAAAGAGGAAGACTCGTGGAGCTTCATCTCGAAGCTGGCGCAGCTCGTCGAGGCCGTTTTCACGCGGGCCGTCGTCGATGCCCTGCGCGAGCCGCTGATATTCGATGTGATCAGCAATCTTCCGCAGGAAGTGAGGATCAATTTTCTGCGCAAGATGAACATCATCGACAGTGAACAGAAATCGATGTTCAAGGCCGTTGCAGAGATCAGAAACCAGTACATCCATGATCTCTCGAACATCGACGTTCCGCTGGATGCCTACATCAAGAACCTGGAGGACGGTGCAAGGAAGGGACTCTTCAAACGGTTCAAGCCGTACTTCGTCGACCCGAAGATGTCCATTGAGAAGTTCATCTCGCAATGCAGGCCACAGGTCTTCCATGTGTGCGTGCTGGAGCTGCTGAAGGTCCATGGAAAGGTGTCATCCATCAACATCCAGAAGGACCACGAGGCATTCCGTCTTCAGCAGGCGGGAAGGTTGCTGCCGGCGAAGAAGCAGGGCGAGATGCTTCCATTGGATCGACTTACGGTGAGCAGCTATGTCACCCAGGCCAGAGACGTTCTGAAGCGGGAAGGCCTGTTCGTTTCAGAGTTCAAATAGCGGGAGAGAAACCGCTTCCGCGCCTGCTTACCCCATCCGAGGCGCAGGATTCTGCATTTCGTGCGCCTGCACATCGACCTGCGGCTGCGCACCCACCCCCAACTTCTGCATCGACTGCTCCACCGGCGTCTGCGCTGCCAGAGCCGTCGGCATCATCGCGCGCAGGTGCGCCGGATTGGCCGGGTCGCCCTGCACCACGAAGATGTTGTGCCCGGCCGGGTGCTGGGCCGTGGCGTTGCTGACCAGCACGTGGTCGACCTGCTGCAGGCCCTGTTCGCGGGCGAGCACGGTCAGGCTGGCGGTCAGGCGTTCGCTGGTCTGGTCGAACGCACGGCCATGCTGGGCGTCCAGTGCGGCCACGCCCTGACGGATCTGCTGGTTGAGGCCGTAGTCGGGGTGGTTGGGGGTGATTTCTGCCATGGCGATCGAACGGTAGCGGTGGGTCGGGGTGAACCCCGCCAGTATAGATCCGGCCGGTGAAGGGCGCCGGAAAGGTCAGTTCGCCGGCCGATGGTCATAGCTGATCACCCGTTCGGCCAGCCAGTTCCCGTCCACGCGGCGCCAGAC
Organism: Stenotrophomonas sp. GD03777; assembly: GCF_029842485.1. NCBI lineage: Bacteria > Pseudomonadati > Pseudomonadota > Gammaproteobacteria > Lysobacterales > Lysobacteraceae > Stenotrophomonas > Stenotrophomonas sp. GD03777. The sequence continues at coordinate 2,156 of NZ_JAOCGL010000074.1, read as the reverse complement.
CTGGATGAAGCGGGCCTGGCCGGTCCAGCGTTCCACGCCGTCCTTGCCGCGCTCGTAAAAGCGGTGGTCGCCGATTTCGAGCGCCCGCTCATCGTGCAGCGGAAACACCTGCAGCGAAGATTCCACGAGCTCGCGGCGCAGCTGCCAGCCACCCTCGCGCGCGCTGCTGCACAGGTTGGCCACGCTGTGGCGGAAGTCCTCGCGGCTGCTGGCCGACTTGCCATCCTTGTCATGGAAGAACTCCATGTCGTCGGTCGTCATCGCGGCGGCCTTGTCGGCATCGCAGGCCTCGAAGGCCGCAGCGAAGAGCTGGGTATCGGCCTGGCGGATCTGCACGCGCAGGGTGTCGGCGGGCGCTGGCATGGCAACGAGGCCGGCGGCCAGCAAGGGCAGGGTGAGCGGCAGCATGGTGAGGCTCCAGGGAGGGTTCATGCAGGCTCGCATGGCGTTTGGGCCACTGCAGCCGGCTTCCGACGAAACGGCCCTGCCACGGAATGAATGCCCATACTGGCGGCCCGGTTCCAGCTTTGAGGCCGTTGCCTGTGCAGGGGATGTCATGAGCGGCCGGGATTCCCTCACAGCCGCCACAGGTGACGGCCACTAGCCTGCACTCCTTCCCTTCCACAGGAGCGCCCATGCCTGCTTCCCGCATCCGCCTGCACGTTGAAGACACGGGTGGCGATGGCCGCCCGGTCATCCTGATCCACGGCTGGCCGCTGTCCGCCGATGCCTGGAAGACGCAGGTGGCGATCCTGCGCGACGCCCAGTATCGGGTGATCAGCTACGACCGGCGTGGTTTTGGCCGCTCTGACAAGCCGGCCGAAGGTTATGACTACGACACGCTGGCGGCGGACCTGGCGGGGCTGATCGAGGAGCATGACCTGCGCGATGTCACCCTGGTCGGTTTCTCTATGGGCGGTGGCGAGGTGGCGCGCTACGTGGCCAACCACGGTCAGGATCGCCTGCACAGTGTGGTGTTCGCTGCGGCGGTGCCGCCGTTCCTGCTGCGCAGTGACGACAACCCGGAGGGGCCGCTGACCCAGGACAAGGCCGATGAAATGCGCAGCGGATTGGAGAAGGACCGCGAGGCGTTCTTCGACGGCTTCACCCGCGACTTCTTCAGCGCCAATGGCCAGTTGATGGTGACCGAAGAGACGCGCCAGGCGGCGATCGCGCTGTGCCATCAATCCGACCAGGCGGCGGCGCTGGGCTGCATGAAGGCGTTTGCTACGACCGATTTCCGGGATGACCTGAAGAAGATCTCGGTGCCGACGCTGGTCCTGCACGGTGACAGCGATGCCATCGTGCCGTTCGAGGGCTCTGGGCAGCGTACCCACAAGGCCATCAAGGGCAGCGAAGTGGTGATCCTGGAAGGCGCGCCACATGGCTGCAACACCAGCCACGCCGACCGCTTCAATCTGGCCCTGCTGAACTTCCTGAAGCGCTAAGCTGCGGCCATGCGCCAGACCAGAACACCCCCGTGGAAGAAGCCCAACCCCAAGGGCCAGACGTCGCAACCGCTGTCGGATGCGCAGAAGGCCGCGGCGCGGCAGCGGGCGGAGGAGAACGGGCGGCGCTATCCGAACCTGGTGGACAACATGTGGGCGGCGAAGCTGCCGCGTGGGTCGTGATTCAAAGGCTGGGTGCGGGCCTGGTGGAGAGCCGAGCCGATGCTCGGCTGGCGCGCGCAGCGCGTGCCGTCCGGAGAAGGGGGGCAAAGGGCAGCGGAGCATGGGCTCGGCGCTAAGGGCCGGGCAGTGGCTGCCAGCCCGACTCCCTCCACGGCGCAACCTCGCGTTGCTGTACGTCAATGGCCTCGATTGGCAACCCGGCCAGCCGTGCCAGTTCCGCACGCAGCATTTCGGTGTCCAACGGCAGCGCGATGGCCACCTGCAGGCGGTCGCCCTGCTGCCGGACCTGCACGGGCACGACCGCACGGGCTTCATGCTCACCGCCGGTGCGACCGATCGGGTAGCGCATCGCCGTGGGCCGCCCCAGCTGTGCGAGCGCGGGTTGCCATGCCTGCAGCACGACGGGCTGTGCGGCCACGGGAACCTGCGCCTCGACGACGGTTCCTGCATAACCGATGAGATTGCCCACCATCACCTGGAAGCGTGCGCCATCGGGGATGACCAGCACGGTGGCGATCAGCGCCA